>NZ_PKOI01000018.1:0-96685 GCF_002870055.1 Herbaspirillum sp. BH-1
TGGTGTTCCCCGGTGGTGCGCTGCTGGGTTGCGATGCCGGCTTCCTCAATGCCTCGCGCATCAAGGGCAGCCATGCGGCGATCAAGAGCGGCATGCTGGCAGCGGATGCGGCATTCAATGCCCTGGGTGAGAATCGCCAATCCGACGAGCTGTCGGCCTACCGGGCCGCTTTCGAGGCCTCCTGGCTGAAGGAAGAACTGCACAAGGCCCGCAACTTCAAGCCCTCGATGAGCAAGGGTCTGGTGGCCGGCACGCTGTTGGTGGGCATCGATCAGGTACTGTTCGGTGGCAAGGCCCCCTGGACCCTGCGCCACACGCATGCCGACCACGAATGCCTGCGTCCGGCCGCCGACTTTGCGCCGATCGCCTATCCCAAGCCGGATGGCAAGCTGACCTTCGATCGCCTGTCCTCGGTCTTCATCTCCAATACCAACCATGGTGAAGACCAACCCGCGCACCTGACGCTGAAGGACAAGGCCGTACCGGTCCAGATCAACCTGGCCAAGTACGCCGGCCCGGAAGCACGCTACTGCCCGGCGGGTGTCTATGAATTCGTCAAGAACGAAGACAACACCGACCGCCTGCAGATCAACGCCCAGAACTGCGTGCACTGCAAGACCTGCGATATCAAGGACCCGACGCAAAACATTGTCTGGGTCACGCCTGAAGGCGGCGGCGGGCCGAATTATTCAGGGATGTAGCCGCCGGCGATCGCTCAATGATGCGCGCCCAGCACCACCGCACCCGCGGCGATGACCAGGCAGGACAGTACGCGCCGCAGGGTGAGCTTTTCGCCCAGGAAGAGGGCGCCGATCAGGAGCGCGAACAATACCGAGGTTTCGCGCAGGGCGGAGACCATGCCCATGGGCGCCAGCGTGACCGCCCAGATCACGATGCCATAGGCCAGTAGCGACATGACACCACCGGCCAGACCGATCCAGGTTTCCTTCTGCGACAGCACGAGCGGGGAGCGTCCGTGCTTGCGGTGGTAGATCAGGGCCAGCGGGATGCTGTCCAGTACGAACAGCCAGCCGGCATAGCCGATGGCATCGCCCGCCAGGCGCGCTCCAATGCCGTCGGTGATGGTATAGGCGGCGATGAAGGCGCCGGTGGCAAACGCCGCTAGCGGACCGGAGAGGTGCTCGCGGCTGCGCATGGCGCGCAGATTGGCCAGGCTGACGATGCCGGCCGATACCAGGGCGATGCCGATGACGGTGGTGCTGCCCAGTTGTTCGCCCGCGAACAGGGCTGCGCCCAATGCCACCAGCAGGGGCGAGGAGCCGCGGGCGATCGGGTAGGACTGGCCGAAGTCGCCGATCCGGTAGGCGCGGATCAGGAACAGGTTGTAGCCGGTGTGCAGCAGGCCGGAGAGGACGATGTAGAACCAGCTGGCCGCGTCCGGGAGCGGTCGCCACAGAACCAGCGGGAGGGCGCCGAGGCCGGCGCCGATGGTCATCAGCGACAACGAGGCCAGGCGGTCATGGCTGCTCTTGAGCAGGGCGTTCCAGGAGGCGTGCAGGAGGGCTGCGGCCAGCACCAGGCCGATGACGCCGAGGCTCATGTCGCCCGCCCCTGGTCGAGATCGGCCACGCAGCGCCACAGCGCATGGCCGGAGGCCAGGTACTTGCGCTCGAAGGGGGTGATCGGTGCGGCGGGATGCCAGGCCTGGGCCTGGACGGACAGGCCGCTCAACTGGTTCAGCGCGGCGGCGAATTCCTCGACATAGATGCACCAGTTGCTGCGGCATTCGATCTGGCCGCCCAGGGCCACGATGCTGGGAAAGACCGCATGCCCCGGCCAGCGTCGCGCCAGGTGGCCGATCTTGGGCCAGGGGTTGGGATAGAGCAGGTAATGCCGGGCCGGGCGCAGTCCGGTCTGCTGCGCCAGGCGCCAGTAATCGACCAGGTCGGCGCGCACGAAGCAGAGGTTCTCCGGTTGCGGGCCGTCCCAGTGGGTGTTGCGCGCCAGGCGGTCGGCCGACTGGTCGATGCCGATGACAAAATGATCAGGGTATTGCGTGGCCAGGTTGAGAGTGGACAGACCCACGCCGCAACCGGTATCGAGGATCAGCGGTGCCGCACCGGCCGACTGCCAGGCGTGCATGCTGGCGTCGAAGGCGCGCTGGTTGTAGTCCGTGACGGGTTTGCGGAAGGGGTGCTGGGCATGGCGGGCGACCAGTTCGGCCAGTTGCTCATGTACGCCGGTCTGGGCGCTGCTGATGGGCGAGGAATTCACGAAAAACCAGGGATGGGCGGCAAAGCGCCATTTTAATGGACTCTGCGCGTGGCACGCCGGCAGCAGGCTGACCTGGAAATAAAAACGCCGCGCTGGCGGCGCGGCGTGGATCACCGGGTTGAACCCGGGATGAGGGACCCGATCAGTGCAAGGTCATGGGATGACGCATCATCACGTCGTAGCGGCTCAGGAAGTTGTCGATGTCTTCCATGGTCGGCTCGGAGGCGATCAGCTCCTGAACGTCCTTGCGGAACAGTTCGGCGGCCGGGCCATCGATGTAGATTTCACGCTGGCCGGACTTGTCCATGATCTCGTAGCCGCCGAAGCGCAAGGCTTCGTGGTCGGTATCGGCACCGAATTCGACGACGCTGTACTGCTCGCTGTTGTAGATCAGGTTCATAGTGACTCCTTATGCTGGAATACTGCTTCGAAAAGGAAGTGGCGCCATCACCGTCAATTTCAAGGCCCTTGCGGGCCGCTGGTGCGTTTCTGCTGCTTCGATACAGCTCCCTCGGGGAGCGCCGCGTCGCTTGCGCTCCTGAGTCTGGTTACGGCAGGAAGGGCGGAAAACTTTGGTCCCTGTCGTGTTCCTTGCCTGCAAGTCATGCAATCCACACAAAATTCCATGGCTGTGCGGCTTGCACCTGCACTTGCCTGCTGAGGGTAGATGACGCGCTGCCATGGAAGTTCATCGACGGCGCGCCGAGCCGGCGTATCCATTGCATCCGGGCAAGCCCTGTCCATGACTGCAGGATGCCGCTGTCAGCGTAAAAAGAACATCAGGAAATTTCTGAGCCCGCCGCAGGACGAACCCAGACTGGCAAAAGAAACGGGACCGCGTTGCGATCCCGTTCTGTGCTGCCTGGTGGAGGGTGAACAGGCTGCCCTGTCCGGTGGCCTCAGCGGGCCTCAGTTGGCGTCAGTGATTCTTGCGCGCCAGCTTGCCCGGTTCCACGCCCAGTTGCTTGAGCTTGCGGTAGAGGTGGGTGCGCTCCAGGCCGGTGCGTTCGGCCACCCGTGTCATGCTGCCGTTCTCGCGCACCAGGTGGTATTCGAAATAGGCGCGCTCGAAGGCGTCACGGGCTTCGCGCAGGGGTAGGTCGAAGGAGATGTTGGCGGCGTTGTCGGCCACCTGGCCGAACGGGGCGGCAGCGGGGGTGCCGTGGTGCAGCGCTTCGCTGCCCATGGCCGGGGCGTAGGCGGCCACCGGTGCCACATGTTCTGGCGAGTGCAGGCTGTCGCCGGCGCCATTGGCCACGGCGGCCACCGGTGCCGGGCGATAGCTGGCCGGACGTACTGCCTCGCGGCTGTGCGAGAGACCCTGTTGCACGGCCTTGAGCAGCTTTTGCAGGGCGATCGGCTTTTCCAGGAAATTCAGCGCACCGATGCGGGTGGCTTCCACGGCCGTATCGATGGTGGCATGCCCGGACATCATGATGACCGGCATGGTCAACAGACCGTCGCGCTGCCATTCCTTGAGCAACGTGACGCCGTCGGTATCGGGCATCCAGATATCGAGCAGCACGAGGTCGGGTACACCGGCCTGGCGAAGCTCGCGTGCCTGCTGCGCGTTTTCCGCAGTGGTCACGACATGTCCCTCATCGCCCAGAATTTCTGAGAGCAATTCGCGGATACCCATTTCGTCATCGACGACCAGGATGTTTGCCATGTGCTGCTTTCCTCGCTGCTAGTTCATTGTCCAAGTTTTCGATCTTGTTCCGGGCCGGCCTGCCCAACGCGGCGTTAGCGAGCAGGCCTTGATGAACTGCCAGGTCCCCCCGGCGTAGTGCTGTCGAATCTTGAGCCGTAGGGTCGGTTTCCCTATGAAACCGTCTCTTGATCAATAGATGCTAACTTTACCAGCAAAATTACAATTTTTGCGCCTCTGCCCTCTGTACGGTTCTGTATATCGATACGACCGCCGTGTTCTTCGACGATTTTCTTGACCATCGCCAGCCCCAGGCCGGTTCCCTTGGTCTTGGAAGTGACGTAGGGCTCGAAGGCGCGGGCCAGGATCTTGGCCGAGAAGCCGGGGCCGTTATCCATGATCGACAGCCGCACCGCCGGCTGGCGCTGGCCGTTGGCGGCGGCGATGTCGATCTGCTCGGTCAGCACGTCGATGCGCGGCGCCTCCTGGCCATCGTCGGCCACCGCATCCTGGGCGTTCTGCAGGAGGTTGTGGATGACCTGGCGCATCTGGGTGGCATCCCCCAGGACCTTGGCCATCTGCGGTGCCAGGCGGGCGTGGATCACGTCGCGACCGTCGCCGCTGAGGTAGAGGTTGAGGATTTCCTCGATCAGCGCGTTCAGGTCCAGTGCTACCGGCTTGGCCGGCGGCGTGCGGGCATAGTCGCGGAAGTCGTCGACCATGCGCTTCATGGCCGTGACCTGGTTGACGATGGTGGTGGTGCCTTTTTCCAGGATGGCGGCATCGCCCGGCATGAGCTTGTCCGACAGGCGGTGCTGCAGGCGTTCGGCCGAGAGCTGGATGGGCGTCAGCGGGTTCTTGATCTCGTGCGCCAGGCGGCGGGCCACCTCGCCCCAGGCGATCGAGCGCTGGGCAGAGATGACGTTGCTGATGTCGTCGAACACCACCACGTAGCCCACGCCGTTTTCCACCGGCAGGTGCGAGCCGCGCGCCAGCAGGGTCAGCTTGTCGTGGTCGGGCTTGCCGCCTTGCTCGTCATTGGCCTCGAAGCTCACGCCGGGCTGGCGCGACAGTTCGAACTGCCGCTGCCAGTGCAGGCCGTCGCCGGCTTCACCGCTGTGTTGGGCCAGTTGCTCGGAGAAGGCGCGGATGATGGCCTGGGCGAAGGGGGCCTGGCTTTCGATGGTCTGCAGCGGGGTGCCGATGTCGGCAGAGAAGTCGTAGCCCAGGATGCGCCGCACCGAATCGTTGGCGCTGACGATGTTGAACTGGCCGTCCAGCACCATCACCCCGGCCGACATGTTGGCCAGCACCGATTCCAGGTAGGCTTTGGCGTTTTCCAGTTCGGCGCGGTTCTTTTCGACGGAGGTCCGGGCTTCCAGCAACTGGCGCGTCATCGTATTGAACGATTGCGTCAGCGTCCCCAGTTCGTCGGAGGTACTGACGATGGGCCGCGGCGAGAGATTGCCTTCGGCCACCGCCTTGGTCCCCTCGGCCAGCAGCAGCAGCGGCTTGGCCAGGTCGCTGGCGATCAGGAAGGCACTGGCGATGGCCGCGAAGATGGCCAGCAGCAGCGTGAGCGTGAGCGTGACCAGGTAGATCTTGCGCAGGCCGGACCGTGAGACCGAGCGCTGCTGGTATTCGTTGTAGGCCAGCCTGAGCGTTTCGGCATTGGTGGCGAGGTAATCCGGGACCGGCTGCAGGATCTGCAGGTAGCGCGTTTCGCTCTGCAGGGACAGCCCGCGACTGGGCGCCGGGACCAGCACCACCACGTGCAGCCGCAGGTTGCCGTCGGTATCGGATTCGCCGATGCTGGGGCGGGCATCGTCGCTTTCCACCGCCGAGAAGGCCCGCGAGACCCGCGCCTGGCGCATCGCCTGGGTGCTGGGCAGGATGGGGGTGAGCGAGCCGATGGCGCCGCCCACGGTACTCATCACCTGGCCGTTGCCATTGACGATGGTGATTTCCATGTTCTGGTCACGCTGGCGGGAGAGGTAGGTCACCTGCTCGGAGTCGCTCATGTCGGACAGTTCCTGGGCGATGCCGCGTGCCCGCGAGACCAGATCCGACAGCGAGGAGTCGAGGGCATTGCGGCCCAGGTTCAGGCCTGACTCCAGCGCCGCTTCCATGCGCACGTCGAACCAGGATTCGATGGAGCGCGACACGAACTGCACCGACATCAGGTAGATCACCGCGCCCGGGACGATGCCCACCAGTGCGAACATCAGCACCAGTCGCGCCAGCAGCTTGGAGCCGAACTTGCCGCGCCGGTAGCGCTTGTAGAGCCGGCCCAGCAGCAGCAGCACCAGGCCCAGCAGCGAGATGGCGGCCAGGCCGTTGAGGAACAGCAGCCACGGGTAGTGCTGCTCGAAGAGGGCGGAATTTTCGGAGGCCGAGGCCAGCAGGAACAGCAGGATGCTGATGACGCCCCCGCCGACCACCAGCAGATAGCGTAAGGTGCGGCTCATTCGGGTTTGTAGGTGAATTCGATCCAGTCGGAGGACAGGCGCCAGTCGCTATTGTTGAGCGCATTGACCTGGAAGGGCTTGGGCAGCTGCGCCACGTCCAGGCGCATGCGCAGGCCGACCTGGTAGGCGTCGCCGGCTTTGAGGGTGTTGCTGTCGGCAATGATCCAGCGCGGCGGGCGGCGGATCAGCGTCATCGCGTCCTCCAGGTTGCTGAAGCTCTGCTGCAACTGGCCGCTGATGGCGGTGTGGTATTGCCGGGTCAGCACGTTATAGGACACGCGTACCGTGCGTGTGGCCGAGACGCTGGTTTCGTCGAACCAGTACCAGCGCCGCCGCGTGAGCTGGACTTCGGTCGTGAAGTACAGCGGTACGCCGCGTGAAAGCGCGTCTTCCAGGCCGCGATTCAATTCGAAGTCATAGGACACCGACAGGCGATAGCCCTGGTCGCTGGCTTCGATGCTGGCCTGGCTGACGGTGATCTCGGCGGCCCGGGCGGTGAGGGTGGAACAGGCCAGCAGCACCGCCAGCAGCCATGGCAGCACGCTGCGCAGCAGTCGGGCGCCGCCCGTGGTCAGGCTGCGTGCTGGAGAGGGGAGGAGGGCCGATTGCGTCAAATTCATGCACCAGGTTTTTGGAACAGCGCATAGAACAGGCCATCGTGGTCGGCGTCTGCTTCTGCGTCTGCGGTCGGCAATAGTTGACCGGGAGCGGGCAACCGGATGGCATTGTGTTTCTGCGCGAAGGCGATCGCTTGCTGCTCCGATTCCTGGGGCCACAGCGAGCAGGTTACGAGCAGCAATTTACCATTCGGTCGCAGCATCTGCCAAAGCTTGTCCAGAATTTGCGCGGAAAGTGTTGCAAGCTGCGCGGTGTCGGTCTTGCGGCGCAGCCAGCGGATATCCGGGTGACGCCGCACGATGCCAGAAGCCGTGCACGGCACGTCGGCCAGGATGCGGTCGAAGGGCTGGCCGTCCCACCAGTCGTCCTGGCGGGCGTCCCCGGTGACGAGGCTGGCCCGCAGGTGCAGGCGTTCGAGGTTTTCGGCGATGCGTTGCAGGCGGCGGCTATCGTGATCCAGCGCCAGCAGGTCGAGATCGGCCAGTTCCAGCAGGTGGCCGGTCTTGCCGCCGGGCGCGGCACAGGCGTCCAGCACGCGCATGCCGTCGGCCACATCCAGCAGCGGCGCGGCCAGCTGGGCGGCAGCGTCCTGTACCGAAACCAGGCCCGCGGCGAAACCGGGAATCTGCTGCACCGGTGTCGGCTGGTCCAGCCGCACCGCGTAGGGACCGACCTGGCGCGCGCCGATGCCGGCCTGCTGCAGCTCTGCCAGATACTCGGTGACGCTGGTGCGGCGGCGATTCACGCGCAAGGTCAGCGGTGGCGCCTGGTTGCCGGCATGCAGGATGGCCTGCCATTGCTCGGGATAGGCGGCCTTGAGACGGTCGATCCACCAGGTGGGATAGTTCCAGGTTCCTGGCGGGGTCTTGGTGGCCTGCGGCATCAGCGTCGCCTTCTCGCGCAGGAAGCGGCGCAGGATGGCATTGACCACACCCTTGGCAAAGCTCATCTCGGGGCTGATGGCGGCCGCTTCGACAGCCTGGTTGACCACGGTGAAGCTGTCATAGCCGGCCTCGTCATCTTCCACCAGCAGCGCCAGGGCGCTCACCAGCAGGCCGTGGAGCACGTCAGGCTGGGGCGGCTTGTTGGCCAAGAGGCTCAGCAGGGCGTCGGTCAGGCCCAGTCGGCGCATGGCGCGGTAGCTCAGGTCCTGGATGGCACCACGGGCCGGCGCCGGGGCGTCGCTGCGGGCAAAAATCTGTGCCAGGGCCTGTGGCAACGCGTGACCGGCACGCACGGCGGCCACGGCCTGGGCCGCGTAGGCCAGCTGGTACGCCAGCGAATCGGCCTTGGCCGAGGGAGAAAGAAGGGAAATCTGGATCACGTCTATGCTTGTCTAGGAGGCCCGTTGCAGACCGGAGTTGCGCCTTGGCAATGGCTTGCAGTATTGGCGGCGGTCATGGGTCGGCGAAAGGGCGCGGGCCGCCAGTGTACCAGCCGCCAGGGTGTCCTACACCTGTCGGTGTGGCGGGGTATGCCTGGCCGGCACCAATAAAAAACGGCTGCCGCGGTGGATGATCGCGGCAGCCGTCTTGACGGGCAGGGGGCGTAACAGGGTCAGACGCCCCAGAGGATGTCGTAGCCGCCCTTCTTGGCCTCGCGCAGCATGTCCAGCAGCGGATAGGCGCGCGCCGAGAAGCTGACGGCCTCGATCTTTTCGTGGTTGTGGTCGTCGGTGTCGGCGTTGTGGTGGGCGTTGACATCACGCGCCAGTGCTTCGGCCGCTTCGTGCGCCTTGCTGGCATTGATCTGCTGTTCCAGCAGGGCGACGGCGTCACCGGCCTCGGCCGCGGTGATCACGCCGCGTGCGGGATCCTTGTGCAGCAGGTCCAGGATGGGTTTGGCGTGTGATTCGTACATCACCACATCGGCAGCCGCTTTTGATTTGAATGTAATCAGCATATTTCCTCAGGGTCTTTGATTGAAAACGTTTCTTCGGGCGCGGCCGCCTGGGCCGGGCCATGGTGGAAATGCGCTGCAGACTGCATCCGCATTCCTGCGGGATTGCCCGTTTGGAGTGACGGGCAGCGACAAGAATACTCCGGTCGCCTGATTTCTGTCATCTTGCAATGGCCCCGCTCAGCTTGGTTTGAAAGAGCTGAAAAAGGTTTCAATGTTTTCCTCGGTGAAGGCCTTTTCATCGCCCACGATGAGGATCTGGTACACCCGCCGCTCACGGGCGACCAGGCGCGCCGCCAACCGCAGCGGCCGGCCACGGGAGACACCTCGGGCGTCCAGATCGACGGTGCGCGCAAAGCCCTCGGTCTTGCCCGGCCAGGCCGCACCTGACTGAACCTGACCACCGATGTTGTTGAGCAGGGCCGTGCGCATGGCGTCCAGCGTCCGGTTGGCGCTGGCGGCGTCGGGCAATTCAGCGGTACCGGCGGCGAAGGTCAGGCCGTCCACCTCGGCGGCGGTCATGCTCATCTCCACCTTGGGGCCGTCCAGATCGACCGGGCGCGTGACGCTGGCCGGCTTGGCCGGTAGCAGCACCACGAAATGGGCGCCGTTGTCACTGGCTTCGCGCCAGTTGTAGCGCGGCGAACAGGCCGCCAGGCACAGGCAGGCCAGGCTCAGGGAAACGAGGGCGACGCGGACAGGGCGCATGGGGCGGACCGGAATGGAAGGGCGTCCATCATAGCAAAGGCATCAGGCCCGACCCGGGCTGCTGAAAAAGCGCCATTGTCTGATGGCCGGCCGGCAATTCTTGCGGTATAAGAACGCATCCCAACGGAACCCTCTACGGATATGCAAAACGACAACCAAACCAGCCTGCCGGAGCTGACGCTGCGCGGCATGCTGCTGGGCGCATTGATCACGGTGGTGTTTACCGCCTCCAACGTCTATCTTGGACTGAAGGTCGGCCTGACCTTCTCGTCGGCGATTCCCGCCGCCGTGATCTCGATGGCGGTGCTGCGCCTGTTCAGCAATGCCAACATCCTCGAAAACAACATGGTGCAGACCCAGGCCTCGGCGGCCGGCACCCTGTCCTCGATCATCTTCATCCTGCCCGGACTGGTGATGATGGGGCACTGGCAGGGCTTCCCCTTCCTGCAGACGCTGGGCATCTGTGCTGCCGGCGGCATGCTGGGCGTGATGTTTTCCATCCCGCTGCGCCGGGTGATGGTGGTGCAAAGCGCGCTGCCCTATCCCGAGGGCGTGGCGGCGGCCGAAATCCTGCGGGTGGGCAGCGCCGATGCCGATGGCGGTGAAGAGACCCGCCGCGGGCTGCGCGACATCCTCTTCGGCGGCACCCTGGCGGCCGCCTTCAGCGTCATCGCCAGCGGCCTGAAGCTGTTCGCCGAGAGCATCAGCGTGTGGCTTACCGCCGGTGCCTCGGTGGTAAGGCTGACGATGGGCTTTTCGCTGGCACTGGTCGGCGCGGGGTACATGATCGGCATCGTCTCCGGCATTGCCATCCTGATCGGCATGGTCCTGGCCTGGGGCGTGGCCGTGCCGTACCTGACCGCGGTGACCCCGCATGCTGCCGGCGTGGCGCTGTCCGACTTTGCCAACGGGCTGTGGAAAAGCCAGGTGCGCTTCATCGGCGCCGGCATGATCGGCGTGGCGGCGATCTGGACCCTGATGACGCTCTTCAAGCCCATGCTGGAAGGCGTCAAGGCCTCGCTGTCGACGCTGGCGCGCCGCCAGCAGGGCAGCACCGAACGCACCGACCAGGACATGTCGCCGCGCTGGATCATCGTCATCAGCCTGGCCATGATCGCGCTGCTGGCGGTGGTGTTTGCCTCGTTCCTCTCGGGTACGCCGGTGACGGCGGGCCTGTTCATCGGACTGGTCGTCTATGCGGTGGTGTTCGCCTTCGTGTTCGGTTTTCTGGTCGCGGCCGCTTGCGGCTACATGGCCGGGCTGATCGGCTCTTCGTCCAGCCCGATTTCCGGCATCGGCATCGTCGCCGTGATCCTGGTGTCGGTCCTGCTGCTGGTCTCGGGGGCGGTCGATCCGCTGCTGGCCACGCCTGAAGGCAGCAAGCTGGCCATTGCCGTGGCCTTGTTCGTGACGGCCGCCATCATTGCCGTGGCCGCCATCGCCAACGACAACCTGCAGGATCTCAAGACCGGCCAACTGGTCGGTGCCACGCCATGGCGCCAGCAGGTGGCGTTGCTGGTCGGTTGCGTGGTGGGTGCGCTGATCATCCCGCCGGTACTGAACCTGCTGTACAACGCCTACGGTTTCACCGGCGCCTTGCCGAGAGCCGGCATGGATGCGGCGCAGGCGCTGGCGGCACCGCAGGCAACCCTGATGACGGCGATCGCCACCGGTATCTTCACCCGTGAGCTCAACTGGACCATGCTGGGTGTGGGGGTGGCGCTGGGCATCGTGCTGATCGTGATCGACTGGCTGTTGGCGCGTCGTGGCGGTGTGGCGCGCCTGCCGGTACTGGCAGTGGGCATCGGCATCTATCTGCCGCCGATGGTCAGCAGCGCCCTGTTCCTGGGTGCGGTACTGGGCTGGCTGATCGAACGCGGTCTGCGCCGACGCGCCCGGGCTGCCGGTACCGACTTTGACGCCTATGCCGACAAGCCGCGCCAGCGCGGCATCCTGGTGGCATCCGGCCTGATCGTCGGCGAAAGCCTGGTCGGGGTGCTGCTGGCGGCCGTGATCGGCTTCACCGGCAAGGATGCGCCACTGGCGCTGGTGTCGGGCGACTTCGAGTCCACCGGTCAATGGCTGGGACTGGCTGCGCTGGTGCTGATTTTGGTGGCCTTCGTACGGCGCATCATGCCGGCGCGCTGAATACAAGCCTAGCTGCGGCTCTCCACCAGCATGCGCAAGGCCAGCCCGGCCAGCACCGTGCCCATCAGCCAGCGCTGTACCAGCTGCCAGCCTGGGCGGGCGGCCAGCAAGGCCGAGATGGACGCCGCCGAGAGCGTGATCATGGCATTGACGCTCAGGCCCACCGCGATCTGGGTCATGCCCAGCGCCAGCGATTGCCCCAGTACGCTGCCCTGGTCTGCATGGATGAACTGCGGCAGCAGGGACAGGTACATCACGGCGATCTTGGGATTGAGCAGGCTGGTCACCAGGCCCATGGCAAAGAGCTTGCGCGGGCTGTCCGGCGGCAACTCGCGCAACGCGAAGGGGGAGCGCCCACCCGGCCGCAACGCCTGCCAGGCCAGGTAGAGCAGGTAGGCCGCGCCACCCAGGCGCAGTGCGTCATAGGCCAGGGGCACCGCCATCACCAGCGCGGTGATGCCGCCTGCCGCACAGAGCATATAGAAGACCGATCCCAGCACGATGCCGCCCAGCGAGATCAGCCCGGCCTTGCGGCCCTGGCAGACCGAACGCGAAACCAGATAAAGCATGTTCGGTCCGGGCGTAAGTACCATGCCCAGGCAGATCGCGCCAAAGGCAAGCAGGGTGGAGGTGGTGGGCATGGGCGGGCTCTTTCCGGAAATGACGCGAGCGGCGTCATCGCCGCTCCAGCCATCACAGACTAGCCCGGTCAGGGCGGTCGCAAAAGATACAGAGCCGCCGCATGGTCATCGCAACAGGCCCTGGCGGCATCAACAGTGCGGCGTCATCCCGTATTGAGGGCGCGACGGTACTGGATCGCTTCGGCAATATGCGCCGCCTGGATGGCAGGCGCGCCGGCCAGATCAGCGATGGTGCGCGCCAGCCGCAGCACGCGGTGATAGGCCCGGGCCGACCACTGCAGGCGGACCATGGCCTGCTGCAGCAGTTGCGCGCCCTCGGCGCCGGGTTCGCAATACCGGTCCACCGCGCCGCCGCTCAATTGGCTGTTGGGCATGCCCTGGCGTTGCCATTGCCGCTCGGCGGCGGCCGCCACCCGTGCGGCGATGGCGTCGCTGGATTCCCCCTGGCCAGGCGCGCCCAGCTCTGTGGGCGTCAGCGCAGCCACCTGCAATTGCATGTCGATGCGATCCAGCAGGGGGCCGGACAGGCGTTGCTGGTAGCGCTTGACCAGCTCGGGCGTGCAGCGGCAGCGCCCGGTCGGGTCGGCGTAGAAGCCACATGGGCAGGGGTTCATGGCCGCGACCAGCTGGAAGCGCGCCGGAAACTCCGCCTGGCGCGCCGCCCGTGAAATGACGATGTGACCCGACTCCATCGGCTGGCGCAGCACATCGAGCACGCTGCGCGGGTATTCCGCGATCTCGTCCAGGAACAGCACCCCGTGATGGGCCAGCGAGATCTCGCCCGGGCGGGGCGTGCCACCGCCACCGACCAGCGCCACGGCGGAGGCCGTGTGATGTGGAGCGCGATAGGGGCGCTGTTTCCAACGGGCGCTGTCGAAGTGGCCGGCCAGCGATTGCACCGCCGCCGACTCCAGCGCCTGTGCTTCGCTCATGGGTGGCAGGATGCCGGCAAAACGCGTGGCCAGCATCGATTTGCCCGCACCGGGTGGCCCCACCAGCAGGATGCTGTGCCCCCCGGCGGCCGCGACCTCCATCGCCCGCCTGGCCCGGAGCTGTCCCTTGATATCGCTGAAATCGGGATAGGCCGGGCGCCTGCCCGCTGCCCCGGCCCCGGTGGCGCCTCGATGGCGCTGCAGGCGGCCGCTCTCGTCGCGGGCGCTGAAATGCGCGCATACATCCAGCAGCGACGCGGCCGGAAGGATGGTCGCCTGCTGCACCAGCGCCGCCTCGTCGGCATTGCCGGCCGGCAGGATGAAGGCAGGTTGCCTTCCGTCCGACTCCGCGGGCTGCTGCATGGCGCAGGTCATCGCCAGTGCGCCGCGGATCGGCCGCAACTGGCCCGACAGCGACAGTTCGCCGGCGTATTCATAGTCATCCAGATGGTCAGAGGGAATCTGCCCGGAGGCCGCCAGGATGCCCAGGGCGATCGGCAGGTCGAAGCGCCCGGATTCCTTGGGAAGGTCGGCAGGCGCCAGGTTGACCGTGATGCGTCGCGCCGGGAATTCGAACCGCGCATTCTGCAGCGCCGCCCGGACGCGGTCCTTGGCTTCCTTCACTTCGGCTTCGGGAAGACCGACGATGGTGAAGGATGGCAGGCCATTGGCCAGATGCACTTCCACCGTCACCGGTGGGGCGGCCATCCCGGCCAGCGCGCGGCTGCGCAAGACCGCCAGGCTCATCGCAACGAGCCCGGCAGTGTGCTGGAAGGGAAAAGGGGAGGGGGAGGAAAGGAAGAGAAGGTCGTCGCCAGGGTCATGGGGTCTGTTTTTGCTGAGCCTCAAGCTCGGCAACACGCGCTTCCAGCGCTTCCAGGCGGGCGCGGGTCTTGGCCAGCACCTGGGCCTGGATGTCGAATTCCTCGCGCGTGACCAGGTCCAGCTTGGCAAAACCCTGGCTCAGCATGGCCTTGACGTTCTTCTCGATGTCCTTGGCCGGAGAATTCTCGATCGCCTTGTTGATCTTGGATTGCAGGTCTTCAAAAAATGGGGGCTTGTCCATGTCGGATCTCCTTGGCAGATAGCTAAGCTGCAAGTTTAGCGGTTTCGCAGCCATCCTCAAAACGCGATGCCCTGATGAGACCGTTTTTTTGCGAGCGGGTGCCGGAAAGTGAAGAATTTTCCTTCAGGAAATGCGCCGACTTGGTGACTTTGGCTTCGCCCCGGGCCCACGCACCAAAATGTGTTTGCCTCGTTTGACGCAGGATTATCAAAAAGCAATCAATATCGCACCACAGTCGTGCATTTTCGCTTCCGATGCACTATTTTGAAGCTGGTGTCGAAAAAAATCGTTGCAAATCTCCGCTTTACAGCAAAAACACAAGTCTGCCTTGCCGAAAGGACATGGCACGGCTCCTGCTACATGGTTTGGGCAAAAGACTAAAAGACTTAACTGTTAAACACAAACCAGAGGGAAAGTCATGAAGAAACTGATTCTTGCAACAGCCATCGCAGCATCCTTCGTTTCTACCGTGGCCCGTGCAGAGGACGCCAAGCCAGACAATGAATTGAGCTTCAACGCTGCGGTCGTGAGCGATTACCGCTACCGCGGCCTGACCCAGACGCGTTTCGACCCCGCCCTGCAGGTTGGCGCTGACTACACGCACAACCCGACCGGCCTGTACGCCGGTACCTGGCTGACCAACATCAAGTGGATCAAGGACGCGGGCGCACTGACCGGTACCGATACCAAGGGCAATGTCGAATGGGACATCTACGGCGGCAAGCGTGGTGACATCGGCGGCGGCTTCACCTACGACGTCGGCGGCCTGTACTACTACTACCCGGGCAACACCCTGGCCAATGCCGGCCTGAAGAACGCCAATACCTTCGAACTGTATGGCCAGATCGGTTACGGCCCGGGCTACTTCAAGTATTCGCAATCGCTGACCAACCTGTTCGGCGCGGTCAACAGCAAGTACAGCCAGTACTACGACCTGGGTGCCAACTTCGAGACCTTCTATGGCGTGATGCTGGGTCTGCACGTGGGTCACCAGAACGTGCGCGGTAACCCCAACGAGGCCAGCTACACCGACTGGAAGATCGGCCTGTCCAAGACCTTCGACGAAGTTGCCGGCATCACCCTGGGCGTGGCCTATGTCGGTACCGACATGAAGGATGGCTTCGCTACCACTCCGGCATCGGACGGTGCCAAGAACGTCGGCAAGAACGGCGTCGTCGTCTCCATCAGCAAAACTTTCTAACAAGAGGTTCGTATGAAACTGATCACTGCGATCATCAAGCCGTTCAAGCTGGACGAGGTGCGTGAAGCCCTCTCCGCGATCGGTGTGCAAGGCATCACCGTGACCGAAGTCAAGGGCTTCGGTCGTCAGAAAGGCCATACCGAGCTCTATCGTGGCGCCGAGTATGTGGTCGATTTCCTGCCCAAGACCAAGATCGAGGCAGCGGTGGACGACGCCATCGTCGAGCGCGCGCTGGAAGCCATCGAGACCGCAGCCCGCACCGGCAAGATCGGTGACGGCAAGATCTTCGTCCAGGATCTGCTGGATGTGATCCGTATCCGCACCGGCGAAACCGGCAAAGACGCTCTGTAAAAAAAGGGGAATTCTAATGAGCATGAAGAAAATGTTTTCCGGCGCGCTCGCCATTGGCGCGCTGCTGTTTGCAGTAGGTTTTACTGCCCCGGCCCAGGCGCAGGACGCGCCCAAGCCTGAAGCTGCGGCCACCGCCGCTGCCCCGGCTGCTGCCGCTCCGGCTGCACCCAAGGCTGAAGCTGCCGCTCCTGCCGCTGCTGCTCCTGCCGCCCCGGCGGCCGCTGCCGCCGCACCTGCACCGGTGCCCAACAAGGGCGATACCGCCTGGATGCTGGTCTGCACCGCCTTCGTCATCCTCATGACCCTGCCGGGCCTGGGTCTGTTCTACGGCGGTCTGGTGCGCAGCAAGAACATGCTGTCGGTGCTGATGCAGTGCTTCATGATCTTCTCGCTGATCTACATCCTGTGGTTCGTGTACGGCTACAGCATCGCGTTCACCGAGGGCGGAGCATTCTTCGGCGGCTTCGACCGACTGTTCCTGCATGGCCTCACGGGTGACTCCAACACCGGTACCTTCAGCAAGGGCGTGGTCATCCCCGAACTGGTCTTCGTGGCCTTCCAGGGTGCTTTTGCAGCCATCACCGTGGCGCTGATCATCGGTTCCTTCGCAGAACGCGTGAAGTTCTCCGCCGTGATCCTGTTCTCGATCCTGTGGTTCACCTTCTCCTACCTGCCGATGGCCCACATGGTCTGGTTCTGGCCGGGTCCGGACGCCTTCACCGACGCTGCTGCCGCTGAAAAGGCGACCGCGATCTCGGGCTGGCTGTTCCAGAAGGGCGCGCTGGATTACGCCGGCGGCACCGTGGTGCACATCAACGCCGCTATCGCTGGCCTGGTCGGTTCCTATGTGATCGGCAAGCGTATCGGTTTCGGCAAGGAAGCCTTCAAGCCGCATAGCCTGACCCTGACCATGGTCGGTGCCTCGCTGCTGTGGTTCGGCTGGTTCGGCTTCAACGCCGGCTCCGGTCTGGAAGCCAACGGTGGTGCTGCCCTGGCCTTCGTCAACACCATCCTGGCAACTGCTGCTGCCGTGCTGTCCTGGAGCTTCGGCGAATGGATCGGCAAGGGCAAGCCCTCCATGCTGGGTGCTGCTTCGGGTGCTGTCGCCGGTCTGGTGGCGATCACTCCGGCGGCCGGCTTCGTGGGCGTCATCGGCGCCGTGGTCATGGGCCTGCTGGCTGGCCTGCTGTGCCTGTGGGGCGTGAGCGGTCTGAAGAAGCTGCTGGGTTCGGACGACGCGCTGGACGTGTTCGGCGTGCACGGCGTGGGCGGCATCCTGGGTGCCATCCTGACCGGTGTGTTCGCTGCACCGAGCCTGGGCGGCACCGGCATCTACGACTACGTCGCCAATGCCGTGGCACCGGACTACTCCATCGGCGGCCAGGTCTGGATCCAGTTCCAGGGCGTGCTGACCACCGTGGTGGTCTCGGGTGTGGTTTCCTTCATCGCTTACAAGATCGTCGACGTCGTCATCGGTCTGCGTGTGACCGAAGAGGAAGAACGCGAAGGCCTGGACATTTCCAGCCACGGCGAGTCGGCCTACCACTAAGCATCAGCTGTAACGAGTCTGCAGTATTCCTTCGGGGCTGGAAACGGCCTCTTTATAAGGCGCCTTCGGGCGCCTTTTTTCATTTTCCGGCCGCCGGGAAGAGACTGGTAAGTGAAGATTTCTTCATGGTAATGCTGCAAGTGATGCGCTTTTGCATCGCCGCGCAATAATTCCCGACTATTTGACTCGGGCTCTTTAAAATACCTTCATCATCGCCATCTGGAGTCTCCCAGCCACGCCCATGCAGCGACCGTGGCCGGTCCGGGGGCGTGGCTGAAATGGCAACAGCGCAGCCCGGCGGGCTATACCGCGTCGCAACACGGATGCAGGAATCCGCTAAAATCGTCACTCGCTGCCGGCATTTACATCTCGTTAAGGTTTTTTATGGTCCCGCATCTCGTCACCGCTCTGAATGGTCCCCTGCTGGAGCTGGAGAAGAAAATCCTGGGCGCCACGCCGGCCATCGAACGCTGGTTCCGCATGGAGTGGCAGGAACATACGCCGCCGTTCTATTGCTCGGTCGATCTGCGCAACGCCGGCTTCAAGCTGGCGCCGGTCGATACCAACCTGTTCCCGGGCGGCTTCAACAACCTGTCGCCGGAAATGCTGCCGCTGGCAGTGCAGGCGGCCATGGCCGCCATCGAGAAATACTGTCCGGATGCGCGCAACCTGCTGCTGATCCCGGAAAACCAGCCCGGCAATACCTTCTACCTGCAAAACATCGGCCGGTTGATGCAGATCTTCCGCCAGACCGGCCTGAACGTGCGCCTGGGGACCCTGGCGCCGGGCGTGACCAAGCCACAGCACATGGAGTTGCCCGACGGCACCCAGATCACCCTGGAGCCGCTGGAGCGGTCCGCCAATGGCCGCCGCGTGGGCCTGAAGAATTTCGATCCCTGTACGGTGCTGCTCAACAACGATCTCTCCATCGGCATTCCGTCGGTGCTGGAGGGTCTGCACGAGCAGAGCGTGCTGCCGCCGCTGCATGCCGGCTGGGCGATGCGCCGCAAGAGCAATCACTTCGCTGCCTATGATGAGGTGGTGAAGAAGTTTTCCAAGATGGTGGAAGTCGATCCCTGGATGCTCAATCCGCTCTTCGCCAAGGTCAGCGACATCGATTTCCAGGAAAATACCGGTACCGACGCGCTGGCCGACAGTGTGTCCTCGCTGCTGTCGAAGATCCGCAAGAAGTACAAGGAATACGGCATCAAGGAGCAGCCCTTCGTCTTCATCAAGGCCAATGCCGGTACCTACGGCATGGGCATCATGACGGTCAAGGACGCCAGCGAGATCAAGGATCTCAACCGCAAGCAGCGCACCGGCATGCTGGCCGGCAAGGAAGGGCTGGAAGTGTCGGAGGTGATCGTGCAGGAAGGCGTGCATTCCTTCGAGCGCATCAACCAGGCCGTGGCCGAGCCGGTGGTCTACATGATCGACCGTTACGTGGTGGGCGGTTTCTACCGCGTACATGCCGACCGTGGCGTGAACGAGAACCTCAATGCGCCCGGCGCGCATTTCGTGCCGCTGGCCTTCGCCCAGCAGCACGCCCTGCCGGACATGCACGCCAAGCCGGGGACGGCCGCGCCCAACCGTTTCTACATGTATGGCGTGGTGGCGCGACTGGCGCTGCTGGCGGCATCGGTGGAGATGGAAAAGACCGATCCCAACCCGGAAGTTTATTAATATCGGGCCTGCGCCAGGCCCAACAGGACACCCGTCTCATGAAAATCGCTTTCCTCGCCGATCCTCTGGACACGTTCAAGACGTACAAGGATTCCACCTTTGCCATGATGCGCGAAGCCGCGCGCCGTGGTCACGCCATCTATGCCTTCGAACAGGGCGACCTGGTGCTGGAAAGCGGGCTGGTGACCGCCAATGCCTTCAAGGTGACGCTGACCGGCGATGCCGATGACTGGTACCGGGCCGACAAGCCGGCCTCGGCCTTCCTCTCCGAGTTCGATGCGGTGATCGTGCGCAAGGACCCGCCCTTCGACATGGAGTACATCTACACCACCTACCTGCTGGAGCTGGCCGAGAAGCAGGGCGCGCGCGTGTTCAACAAGCCGGCGGCCATCCGCAGCCACAACGAGAAGCTGGCCATCGCCCAGTTCCCGCAATACACCGCGCCGACCCTGGTCACGCGGGATGCCAAGCGTCTGCGCGATTTCCACGGTGAGCACCAGGACGTGATCCTCAAGCCCCTGGATGGCATGGGTGGCATGGGCATCTTCCGCGTCAAGGCCGACGGCATGAACCTGGGCTCCATCATCGAGACCCTGACCGACAACGGTCAACGCACGATCATGGCGCAACGTTTCATTCCTCAGATCAGCGCAGGCGACAAGCGCATCCTGTTGATCGGCGGCAAGGTGGTGCCCAATGTGCTGGCACGCATTCCGCAGGGCAACGAGGTGCGCGGCAACCTGGCCGCCGGTGGTCTGGGCCGTGCACAGCCGGCATCGGCGCGGGATATCGAGATCGGCGAAGCGCTGGGTCCTGTCCTGTATGAACGTGGCCTGTTGCTGGTAGGATTGGACGCCATCGGCGACTATCTCACCGAGATCAACGTGACCAGCCCGACCTGCTTCCAGGAAATTACCCAGCAGACCGGGTTTGACGTGGCGGCGATGTTCGTGGACGCGCTGGAGGCAGCCGCAGGGGCAGCAGAAGCAACAGGGTCGGTCGGATAATGGGATCGGCAGAGCATGACGGGCTGCTCGGGGAAAAGCGCGTCGCATCAGATGGCAACAAATCCATGGTTGGTATTCTTCTCTTGACGCACGCCCCGCTGGGGCAAGCTTTCCTGGCCGCCGCAACGCACGTCTTCCGCGGCCGTCCCGAACGGATGGAGGCGATCGACGTGATCGCCGACCAGAACCCGGCGGAGGTGCAAAAACTCGCCATCGAGGCGGTAGGTCGCCTCGATGATGGCAGCGGTGTGCTGGTCATCACCGATGTCATGGGCGGTACGCCCTCCAACTGTACGGGCTTCCTGTGTGGTCTGGGCAACGTCCAGGTAATCGCAGGCATCAGCCTGCCGATGCTGCTGCGAGCGCTGACCTATCGCAATGACACGCTGGATGTAGTGGTTGAAATGGCGCTGGCCGGAGGCCAGAATGGTGCAGTGCGGATCGACAATCGCATCCGTGTGGCAGCCTCGGCCTGATCCATCGTTGTGACCGTAGTGGACCGCGGTCGCGGACGGCGCGCGCCAACAAGATAAAAACGAAAGCGGAACATGATTCAAAAAGAACTCGAAATCGTCAACAAGCTTGGCCTGCATGCCCGTGCTTCGGCCAAGTTCACCCAGCTGGCCGGCAAGTTCAAGTGCGAAGTCTGGCTTACCTTCAACAAGCGCCGCGTCAATGCCAAGTCCATCATGGGCGTGATGATGCTGGCCGCCGGCAAGGGCAGCATGGTGACCCTGGAAACCAATGGCGCCGACGAGCAGGAATGCTTCACGGCGCTTGAAGCGCTGATCGCCGACAAGTTCGGCGAAGGCCAGTAATCCTCCCCGACCGCGCCCGCGGTTTTGCGCCGCAACATCGCGGCGCGGCTGGAATGCTTCTTGCGATGTGAGGATCGTCACGTACATGTTGCGTGACGTGAAACAATATTTACCCCCAGCTGCCTGTCACCCTACCCCGCCGCGATGTCCCCGGTCGCGATTGCCAAACCGCTATTTGTTCGGTAACTTGCTCCAGGCTACCGCGCGCTGGCAACACGGCGGACTATAAGAACACAGGCAGGAGATACGCGATGGCTTCTTTCAGCTTACATGGAATCGCGGTGTCGCAAGGCATCGCCATCGGACGCGCGCACTTGATGGCGCCGGCCGCACTGGACGTCAAACATTACCTGATCGCGGCCGACCAGGTCGAAGCCGAGATCGCGCGCCTGAAGGGCGCCGTCAAGGCGGTGCACCAGGAACTGCACACCATCCGTTCGGAACTGCCCAAGGATGCGCCGCCGGAACTGGGCGCCTTCATCGATGTGCATTCGCTGATCCTGTCGGACCCGATGCTGGCCGAAGTGCCGCAGGACATCATCCGTCACCGCTACTACAACGCCGAGTGGGCGCTGGTCACCCAGATCGAGGAATTGTCGGCCCAGTTCGACGAAATCGAGGACCCCTACCTGCGCGAGCGCAAGGCCGACATCCAGCAGGTGGGCGAGCGCATCCTCAAGGTCATGACCGGTAGCGCCAGTCATCTTCCCCCCACCGGGGAAGCCGCCGCCAACATCATCGTGGTGGCGCACGACATCTCGCCGGCCGACATGCTGCAGTTCCGCGGGAATGCCTTCGCCGGCTTCGTCACCGACCTGGGCGGGCCCAATTCGCATACCGCCATCGTCGCCCGCAGCCTGGCCATTCCGGCGGCCGTGGGCATGCATAACGCCTCGGTACTGGTCAAGCACGACGACGTGCTCATCATCGATGGCGATGCCGGTGTGGTCATCGTCGATCCCTCGCCGCTGGTGCTGGCGCAGTACCGTGCCCGCCAGGAGCGCCTGCTGCGCGAGCGCAAGAAGCTCTCGCGCCTGAAGAAGACTCCCGCCATCACCCAGGATGGCGAACCCGTCACGCTGCTGGCCAACATCGAATTGCCGGGCGATGCCGCGCCGGCCTTCGAGGCGGGGGCCATGGGCATCGGTCTGTTCCGCTCCGAGTTCCTGTTCATGGGGCGCGCCGGGCATCTGGAGAAATTCCCCTCCGAGGATGAACAGTGCGAGTCATACAAGCAGGTCGTCATCGCCATGAAGGGGCGGCCGGTCACCATCCGTACGCTCGACGTGGGTGCCGACAAGCCGCTGGACGAGGATGAGGAAACCGCCCTGAACCCGGCCCTGGGTCTGCGCGCCATCCGCTATTGCCTGTCCGAGCCGCAGATGTTTCTCACGCAGCTGCGCGCCATCCTGCGTGCTTCCGCGTATGGGCCGATCAAGCTGCTCATCCCGATGATGGCGCATGCCTTCGAGATCGACCAGACCCTGGCGATGATCGAGCAGGCCAAGCAGCAGCTGCGCGATCGCAAGCAGAAGTTCGATGAGGACATCCCGGTGGGCGCCATGATCGAGATTCCGGCGGCGGCACTGGCACTGCCCCTGTTCATCAAGCGCCTGGACTTTCTCTCCATCGGTACCAACGATCTGATCCAGTACACGCTGGCCATCGACCGTGTCGACCACGAAGTGGCGCATCTCTATGACCCGCTGCATCCGGCCGTGCTGTTCCTGCTCTCGACGGTGATCGCCCAGGGGCGCAAGGCCGGCATTCCTGTGTCGGTGTGTGGTGAAATGGCGGGCGACCTGAAATGGACGCGCCTGTTGCTGGGCATGGGCCTGCTGGAATTTTCCATGCATCCCTCGCAGATCCTGTCGGTGAAGAACGAGATCCTCAACAGTGACCTGCGTCTGCTGGAACCACAGGTCAAGAAGGTCTTGCGCGCCTCCGAACCGTCCGCCATCAGCGCGGCCATGGCGCAACTGCAGGCCCTGCACGCCGAAGTGCCGGCGGTCGAAGCCAAGGTGGCAAGGCGACGCTGAGCTGCGCCGCGTTGGCCGGGCAGGGTCGTTTGACGGGCCTGCCCGACTTGGGTATTCTTACGCCACTGCGCCGATTTGAACGGTTTGACCAACTTCAGCTTGCGGGCGCCGGGATCCTGATCCCATCTAAATGCGGCTAAAGCGAGCTTGGATCAGCAGTTCTTCCCAAGACCAGCCCCAGCCCCATCGATGAGTGAGCCCGCAAGCATTGCTTCCGGGCTTTTTTGTTGCCCGTGACCAGCGCTGCGAAGACGGGCTCCAGCTCATTCCGGCGAAGCGACCGCCAGCCCTGATCCACAAGGATCACCTGGCGCCGAGTCACTTACGCAGAAACATCATGTCGATCGGAATCGTATCGCCCCAGGTCATGCATTTCGACCAGCCCCTGCCGCTACAGAGCGGCGCCGCGCTGGCCGATTACTCGCTGACCTATGAAACCTACGGCACCCTCAATGCCGACAAATCCAATGCCGTGCTGGTGTGCCACGCGCTCAATGCGTCCCACCATGTGGCCGGCGTCTATGCCGACGACCCCGACAACGTCGGCTGGTGGGACAACATGGTCGGCCCCGGCAAGTCGCTCGATACCGACCGCTTCTTCGTCATCGGCGTGAACAACCTGGGGTCCTGTTTCGGCTCCACCGGCCCCATGCACCCCAATCCGGCCACCGGCCAGCCCTACGGTGCCGATTTTCCGGTGGTGACGGTGGAAGACTGGGTCAATGCCCAGGCACGCCTGGCGGACCGTCTGGGCATCGATTGCTTTGCCGCCGTCATGGGCGGCTCGCTGGGCGGCATGCAGGCGCTGGCCTGGAGCATGATGTACCCGGATCGCCTGCGTCATTGCCTGGTGATCGCCTCTACCCCCAAGCTGTCGGCCCAGAACATTGCCTTCAACGACGTGGCGCGTCAGGCCATCCTGACCGATCCGCAATACCATGGCGGCGATTTCTATGCGCATGGCGTGGTACCCAAGAACGGTCTGCGGGTGGCGCGCATGGTGGGTCACATCACCTACCTCTCGGATGACGACATGGCCGAGAAATTCGGCCGCGACCTGCGCTCCGGCCAGTACCAGTTCGGCTACGGCGTGGACTTCGAGATCGAGTCCTACCTGCGTTACCAGGGCGACAAGTTCTCTACCTACTTCGACGCCAATACCTATCTTCTGATCACCAAGGCGCTGGACTATTTCGACCCGGCGCGTGAATTCGGCGGCGACCTGGCCAAGGCCTTCGCCCGCACACGGGCCAGGTTCCTGCTGGTGTCCTTCACCACCGACTGGCGTTTCTCGCCGGAACGCAGCCGCGAGATGGTGCAGGCGCTGGTGGCCAACAAACGCCGCGTGAGCTATGCCGAAATCGACGCGCCGCACGGGCATGACGCTTTCTTGCTCGATGATGCGCGCTACATGAAGGTGGTGCGCGAATACTACGCCAGCATCTGGACCGAACTGCAGCAGGAGGGCCGCGCATGACTTTCGAACAATTGAGCGCGTTGCGCCCCGATCTGGCCTTCATCGCCCACTGGGTGCGTGAGAAGTCGCAGGTGCTGGACCTGGGCTGTGGCGATGGTGTGATGCTGGATTATTTGCAGACCGACAAGGGCTGTTCCGGCTATGGGGTGGAGATCGATGATGCGCAGATTCCCAAGTGCGTGGCGCGCGACGTCTCGGTGATCCAGCAGGACCTGAATGGCGGCCTGGCCATGTTCGAGGACAATGCCTTCGATACCGTGCTGTGCCTGTCGGCGCTGCAGATGGTCAAGGACGTGGAAGGCACGTTGCGCGAGATCGCCCGGGTCGGGCGTGAGGTGACGGTGTCCTTCCCCAATTTCGCCTACTGGCCGCACCGGGTGGCGCTCTTGCGGGGGCGCATGCCGGTCTCCAGAAGCCTTCCCTACCAGTGGTATGATACGCCGAACCTGCGCTGCGCCACGATCAGGGACTTCGAGGCGCTGGCCAACCAGGTCGGGCTGGAAGTGCTGGAATGCGTGGCCTTGAAGGACGGCAAGCCGGTACGCTACCTGCCCAACTGGCGCGGCAGCCTGGCGGTGTTCAGGTTGCGCAAGAAATAAGCGCTCAGCTTCACATGCCCCGCAGACGCCGGTCCGGCAGCGCCCCATCGCTGGCCTCCGGCGTTTTTTCTTTCATATCCCGTGTTTTTCGAGCCGACCCGCCCATGACTGCACCCGCCGCTTCCTGGCACCAATACCTGAACCGGCGCATGCTGATCTGCGTCTTCCTCGGCTTCACTTCCGGCCTTCCGCTGTTCATTCTGTTGAGCCTGCTGCAGGCGTGGCTGGCCAAGTCCGGTCTGAACGTGAAGACCCTCGGGTTGTTCGCGCTGGTGATGTTTCCCTACACCTGGAAGTTCGTCTGGTCGCCGCTGATGGACCGCTTCCACTTCGGTGGCATGGGCCGGCGACGCGGGTGGATGGTGTTCACGCAGCTGCTGCTGTTCCTCGCCATCGGCGGCATGGGCATGCTGGACCCGCTGACTGATGTCAGCACGATCGCCTTCATGGCCTCGGTGGTGGCCTTCCTCTCGGCCAGCCAGGACATCGCCATCGACGCCTACCGGCGTGAAATCCTGCCCGAGGCTGAACTGGGCCTGGGCAGCGCCATCCACGTCAACGCCTACAAGCTCTCCGGCATGGTGCCCGGCGCTCTCTCGCTGGTGCTGGCCGACCAGATGCCGTGGTCCACCGTGTTCTGGATCACCGCCGCCTTCATGCTGCCGGGGCTGCTCTGCTCGCTGCTGGTGAAGGAGCCCAAGGTCTATGGGACGCCGCCCAAGAGCCTCTACGAAGCCGTGGTGCTGCCTTTCCGCGAATTCATCGCCCGTGGCGGCTGGGGCAATGCGCTCTGGGTGCTGGGCTTCATCTTCCTCTACAAGCTGGGCGACAGCATGGCCACGGCGCTGGCCACCAAGTTCTACATCGATCTGGGCTTCTCGATGACCGAGATCGGCGTCGTTTCCAAGACCACCAGTCTGTGGGCCAGCGTGGCCGGCGGCATCATCGGTGGCATCTGGATGGTGCGGCTGGGCATCAATCGTGGTCTGTGGGTGTTTGGCGTGCTGCAGGCGGTACCTATCCTGGGCTTTGCCTGGCTGGCCCATGTCGGCGCCAGCCTGCCGTTGCTGGCGGTGGTGATCGGACTGGAGGCCTTCGGCGTCGGCCTGGGCACCACCGCCTTCGTTGCCTACATCATGCGCGAGACCGATCCACGCTATACCGCCACCCAGTTTGCGCTGTTCACCAGTTTGATGGCCGTCCCTCGGACTTTCGTCAATTCTTCGGTTGGTTATATCGTCGCCGACACCGGCTGGTTAAATTTTTTTCTGATTTGCTTCGTTCTGGCCTTGCCTGGAATGCTGATGTTGCCTAGAATTGCGCCCTGGAATGAAAAGCCGGTTGAGTCGCAGACACAAAAAGCCTGAAGATTCGAAAAAACGTCGCGGGTCGTTCCTCTGAGCAATATCCGGCAGTCGATCAAATATTTCGCCCTGAAGCAAAAATATAGTTGACAGTCCAGAGATGTTCCTCTATAGTTTTGAGTTCCCTGCACGGAGAGGTGGCCGAGTGGTTAATGGCAGCAGACTGTAAATCTGCCCTCTTACGAGTACGCTGGTTCGAATCCAGCCCTCTCCACCATTAGGCCGGGAGTCAAAGCAGTCCTGCAGTACATACGCGATCGAAAGACGCGGCGGTTGTGAAGTGAAAGTTGTTTCCTCGCGGGTGTAGCTCAATGGTAGAGCTGAAGCCTTCCAAGCTTAAGACGAGGGTTCGATTCCCTTCACCCGCTCCAAGTTTTGGTCCGGTTGCATGTTTGGTTGTTGTGCAGTCGGAAAAATGCCCTTGTAGCTCAGTGGTAGAGCACTCCCTTGGTAAGGGAGAGGCCACGTGTTCAATCCACGTCAAGGGCACCAGTTTCTCGTCGTATCGCTGACAAGTCAGTAATCAGTCGGGCGTGTTGCCTGGACATTCTCATCAAATCTAGGAGTCTAAGATGGCAAAAGGCAAGTTTGAACGGACCAAGCCGCACGTGAACGTCGGCACCATCGGTCACGTTGACCACGGCAAGACCACCCTGACCGCTGCAATCGCAACCGTTCTGTCGAAGAAGTTCGGCGGCGAAGCGAAGGCATACGACCAGATCGACGCAGCGCCTGAAGAAAAGGCCCGCGGCATCACCATCAACACCGCGCACGTCGAATACGAAACCGCCAACCGTCACTACGCCCACGTTGACTGCCCAGGCCACGCTGACTATGTGAAGAACATGATCACCGGCGCTGCGCAGATGGACGGCGCGATCCTGGTGTGCTCGGCCGCTGACGGCCCGATGCCCCAGACCCGTGAACACATCCTGCTGTCCCGTCAGGTCGGCGTTCCTTACATCATCGTCTTCCTGAACAAGGCTGACATGGTGGACGACGAAGAACTGCTGGAACTGGTGGAAATGGAAGTCCGCGAACTGCTGTCGAAGTACGAGTTCCCTGGCGACGACCTGCCCATCGTGAAGGGTTCGGCCAAGCTGGCGCTGGAAGGCGACACCGGTCCCCTGGGCGAGCAAGCGATCATGGCCCTGGCTGAAGCGCTGGACACCTACATCCCGACCCCGGAACGTGCTGTTGACGGTACCTTCCTGATGCCGGTGGAAGACGTGTTCTCGATCTCTGGCCGTGGCACCGTGGTGACCGGTCGCGTTGAGCGCGGCATCGTCAAGGTCGGCGAAGAAATCGAAATCGTCGGTATCGCCGACACCCAGAAGACCACCTGCACCGGCGTGGAAATGTTCCGCAAGCTGCTGGACCAAGGTCAAGCTGGCGACAACGTTGGCGTTCTGCTGCGCGGTACCAAGCGTGAAGACGTGCAACGTGGCCAGGTTCTGGCCAAGCCGGGTTCGATCAAGCCGCACAAGCACTTCACCGGCGAGATCTATGTTCTGTCGAAGGACGAAGGCGGCCGTCACACCCCGTTCTTCAACAACTACCGTCCGCAGTTCTACTTCCGTACCACCGACGTGACCGGTGCGATCGAACTGCCGAAGGACAAGGAAATGGTCATGCCGGGCGACAACGTGTCGATCACCGTGCAACTGATCAACCCGATCGCCATGGAAGAAGGTCTGCGTTTCGCTATCCGTGAAGGCGGTCGTACCGTCGGCGCCGGCGTCGTCGCCAAGATCTTCGACTAAGATCAAGCTGTAAAACACTTTGCCGCGGTGCGTAACGTATCGCGGCATTCGTGTCTCAATCGCGAGTTTTTGTAGGGGCGTAGCTCAATTGGCAGAGCGTCGGTCTCCAAAACCGAAGGTTGGGGGTTCGATGCCCTCCGCCCCTGCCACCGAATCTGGTGCAGGGTACTGAAAGTAAATATGTCTAGCCAGCCAGTTCAAACCGTCAACACCTCCAACGACAAGATCAAGATCGCACTGGCGATCGTGGCTGTGGTTGCAGGCGTGGTCGGTTTTTTTGTGTTGTCTGATCAGTCGACTCCGGTGCGTGCTGTCGCCCTGGTCGCCGGTCTGCTGGTGGCTGTGGCGTTTGCCTGGACCTCTGCACAAGGCCGCGGCTTTGTCGGTTTCGCCAAGGAATCCGTCCGCGAAACCAAGAAAGTCGTCTGGCCCACCCGCAAGGAAGCCATGCAGATCACTGCGGTGGTGTTTGCCTTCGTGCTGGTCATGGCCATCTTCCTGTGGGGTACGGACAAGTTGCTCGAGTTCCTGTTGTACGACGTAATTTTGGGCTGGAAATAACATGAGCGATAGCACGCAAGACAGCGCACCGATTGGTGCGCAAAGCGTTTCAGGCGCCGGAAATAAGCGCTGGTACGTGGTGCATGCGTATTCCGGCATGGAAAAGAGCGTGCAGCGCGCGCTGACCGAGCGCATCAACCGCGCCGGCATGCAAGAACAGTTCGGCCAGATCCTGGTGCCGACTGAAGAAGTCGTTGATATGAAGAATGGTCACAAGTCGGTGACCGAGCGTCGTTTCTTCCCGGGCTATGTCCTGGTCGAGATGGAAATGACGGACGAAACCTGGCACCTGGTGAAGAACACCGCCAAAGTGACCGGTTTCATCGGCGGCAAGTCGAATCGTCCGACCCCGCTGCCCCAGCGCGAAGTGGATTCGCTGCTCCGCCAGATGCAGGAAGGCGTTGAGAAGCCCCGTCCAAAGGTGCTCTACGAAGTGGGCGAAATGGTCCGCATCAAGGAAGGCCCGTTCACCGATTTCAACGGCAACGTCGAGGAAGTGAACTACGAGAAATCGCGCGTGCGCGTCTCGGTGACCATCTTCGGTCGCGCCACCCCGGTCGAACTCGAGTTCGGCCAACTGGAAAAAGTCTGATCCCGCTCCGGAATCCCGCCTTTCCCTGTCAAGTTTTCAGCGCCCGCTGGAGCGCACCGGACAAGTCATCGTCTGCCAATCCAGCAATCCGAGGAGCCCAAGTAGAAAGCCGCAAGGCCAACGAATCGGCGCTACAACTCAATCAATAAGGAGCCGTCATGGCAAAGAAGATTATTGGTTTTATCAAGCTGCAAGTGCCAGCTGGTAAAGCAAACCCGTCCCCCCCGATCGGCCCTGCGCTGGGTCAGCGTGGCCTGAACATCATGGAATTCTGCAAGGCGTTCAACGCCCAGACCCAAGGTGTTGAGCCGGGTCTGCCGATTCCGGTCGTGATCACCGCCTTCGCGGACAAGTCCTTCACCTTCGTGATGAAGACCCCGCCGGCGACCATCCTGATCAAGAAGGCTGCCGGTATCCAGAAGGGTTCCGCCAAGCCGCATACCGACAAGGTCGGCTCGATCACCCGCAAGCAAGCGGAAGAGATCGCAACCCAGAAGAAGCCGGACCTGACCGCTGCTGATCTGGAAGCTGCAGTGCGTACCATCGCTGGTTCCGCACGTTCGATGGGCATCACGGTGGAGGGTCTGTAATGGCTAAGGTATCCAAGCGCGTCAAGGCAATGAAGGAAAAGGTCGATCGTACCAAGGCCTATCCGTTCGACAACGCCGTTTCCCTGATCAAGGAATTCGCAACCGCGAAGTTCAATGAATCGATCGACGTCTCCGTCCAGCTGGGCGTGGACGCCAAGAAGTCGGACCAGGTCGTTCGTGGTTCGGTGGTGCTGCCTGCCGGTACCGGCAAGACCGTTCGCGTGGCCGTGTTCGCCTCCGGCGACAAGGCTGAAGCTGCCAAGGCAGCTGGCGCTGACGTGGTCGGCATGGAAGACCTGGCAGAGCGCGTGAAGGCCGGCGACATGCCGTTCGACATCGTCATCGCTTCGCCCGACACCATGCGTATCGTCGGTACCCTGGGCCAGATCCTGGGTCCCCGCGGCCTGATGCCTAACCCGAAGGTTGGCACCGTGACCCCTGACGTCGCTACCGCTGTCAAGAACGCCAAGGCTGGTCAGGTGCAATACCGTACCGACAAGTCCGGCATCATCCACGCTACCATCGGCCGCAAGTCGTTCTCCGACGCCGATCTGAAGGCCAACCTGCTGGCCCTGATCGATGCCCTGAACAAGGCCAAGCCGGCCAGCAGCAAGGGTGTGTACCTGCGCAAGATCGCTCTGTCGTCCACCATGGGCGCTGGCGTTCGCGTGGACCAGGCTTCCCTGGCTGCCTAAGCAAGCAATATAGTCCCCGTTTCCTCACGGAAGCGGGGCATCTCTTTGGGCTGTCGTTATTGTCTCGATAATGACGGCAGGCCTTCAAAGACCGTTGGGCGGAAGCCGGTAGCAACAAGCCGGTCAAAGTTAAAAAGGCTGTACGAAAGTTCAGTTGACCCAACGCAGATGGTGAACCCGAGCAAGTTTTGTGGTCTCAGGCAGCATTTTCAGTTTTGCCCTATGCTGCAGTGAACTCCTAAACGTCGGACGCCGTGTTCGAACCGGTGCAAGGCAAGCAGGCAGTGGCCTGTGTGGTGGCCCAGCACTATTTTTGGAGGTTGATCTTGAGTCTCAATCTGAATGACAAGAAGGCCGTCGTCGCCGAAGTTTCCGCAAAGGTTGCAACTGCGCAAACGATCGTCGTGGCCGAATACCGTGGCATCCAGGTTGGTTCCTTGACGCAACTGCGCGCACAAGCGCGTGCCCAAGGCGTGTACCTGCGCGTGTTGAAAAACACGCTGGCTCGTCGCGCTGTCGAAGGCACGAAGTTTGCCGACCTCGCCCCGCAACTGACCGGTCCGCTGATCTACTCGATCTCGGAAGATGCCGTGGCCGCTGCCAAAGTCCTGTCGGACTTTGCCAAGACCAACGACAAGCTGGTTGTGAAGGCAGGTAACTACGAAGGCAAGCAGCTGGACAAGGCTGCTGTTGCTTCGCTGGCAAACATCCCGTCTCGCGAAGTTCTGCTGGCCCAGGTCCTGGGCATGATGCAGGCTCCGGTGTCGGGCTTTGCGCGCGCTCTGGCTGCTCTGGCAGCCAAGAAGGAAGCCGAAGCCGCATGATGCACGGCCGCCCTTGGCGGCCCCGCTCTGTTGTTTCGACGCTTTCGCGTCATTACCAATCTGATGTTATTACCGAAATAAATTTAGGAGTTTCAAATGGCAATTAGCAAAGAAGACATCCTGGAAGCCGTTGGCGCGCTGTCCGTGATGGAACTGAATGACCTGGTCAAGGCATTCGAAGAGAAGTTTGGTGTTTCCGCTGCCGCTATGGCTGCTCCGGCCGCCGGTGGCGCTGCTGGTGGCGCTGCTGCTGCTGAAGAACAGACCGAATTCACCGTTGTGCTGGCTGAAGTCGGCGCCAACAAGGTCGGCGTCATCAAGGCCGTCCGTGAAATCACCGGCCTGGGTCTGAAGGAAGCCAAGGATCTGGTTGACGGTGCACCGAAGCCGGTCAAGGAAGGCATCGCCAAGGCTGACGCTGAAGCTGCCAAGAAGAAGCTGGAAGAAGCTGGCGCCAAGGCCGAACTGAAGTAATTCTCTTGCCTACCAAGGCGAGTCATTACTCCGGAGTCAAAGTGCAGAATCCCTTGAAAAAGGGATTCGGCTTTGGCTCCTTTGTCGTTTCTTATTTTTGCTGGTGGAATTGATGCGCCGCAGTGTTCGTTGTCGGGAATATTAAGCGCGATCGCAGCAAAAAACTAGGGTAGACATTTGAAGATTTGAGTGCCGATAACCCGGACCTGCTTGACCGGCAAGTCGCGCGGTTTGATCGAATCTTGAACTCTCTATCCTTCCTGTCACTCACGGAGTGTCCATGCACTACTCATTTACTGAGAAGAAGCGCATTCGCAAGTCCTTCGCGAAACGCGCAAACGTCCACAACGTTCCGTTCCTGCTCGCGACTCAGATCGAGTCGTATCAGAATTTCCTGCAACCCGAACGCATCGCATCGGAACGCAAGAACGAAGGCCTGCAATCGGCTTTCACCTCGATTTTCCCCATCGTGTCGCACAATGGTTTTGCGCGTCTCGAATTCCTGTCGTATGTGCTGGGCGCTCCGCCGTTTGATGTCAAAGAGTGCCAACAACGTGGCCTGACCTTCGCGTCCCCGCTGCGTGCCAAGGTGCGCCTGGTGATCCTGGACAAGGAGTCGCCCACCAAGCCGGTCGTCAAGGAAATGAAGGAACAGGAAGTCTACATGGGCGAACTGCCCCTGATGACCACCACCGGTTCCTTCGTCATCAACGGCACCGAGCGCGTGATCGTGTCCCAGCTGCACCGCTCCCCGGGCGTGTTCTTCGAACACGACCGCGGCAAGACGCACTCGTCGGGCAAGCTGCTCTTCTCGGCCCGTATCATTCCTTACCGTGGCTCCTGGCTGGACTTCGAATTCGATCCGAAGGACATCCTGTTCTTCCGCGTCGACCGCCGCCGCAAGATGCCGGTGACGATCCTGCTGAAGGCCATCGGCATGACCTCCGAGCAGATCCTGGCGAACTTCTTCGTCTTCGACAACTTCAACCTGCACGCCGAAGGCGCGGACATGGAGTTCGTCTCCGAGCGCCTGCGCGGTGAAGTCGCACGTTTCGACATCACCGACAAGTCGGGCAAGGTGATGGTCGCCAAGGACAAGCGCATCAACGCCAAGCACGTGCGTGACATCGAAGCCGCCGGCATCAAGCACATCTCCGTGCCTGAAGACTATCTGCTGGGCCGCGTCCTGGCCAAGAACATCGTCGATCCGGACACCGGCGAAGTGGTCGCCAGCGCCAACGACGAGCTGACCGAAGACCTGCTGGCCAAGCTGCGCGAAGCCAACATCTCGGCCATCCAGACCCTGTACACCAACGACCTGGACCAGGGCGGCTACATCTCGCAGACCCTGCGCACCGACGACACCGCCGACCAGACCGCCGCACGCGTGGCGATCTATCGCATGATGCGTCCTGGCGAACCGCCGACCGAAGAGTCCGTGGAAGCCCTGTTCAACGGCCTGTTCTACAGCGAAGACCGCTACGACCTGTCGGCCGTGGGCCGCATGAAGTTCAACCGTCGCGTCGGTCGCGACGAGCTGACCGGCACCATGACCCTGTCCAATGACGACATCCTGGCCGTCATCAAGATCCTGGTCGAACTGCGTAACGGCCGTGGCGAAGTCGATGACATCGACCACCTGGGTAACCGTCGCGTGCGTTGCGTGGGCGAACTGGCCGAGAACCAGTTCCGTGCCGGCCTGGTGCGCGTGGAGCGCGCCGTCAAGGAGCGTCTGGGTCAAGCCGAAGCCGACAACCTGATGCCGCACGACCTGATCAACTCCAAGCCGATCTCGGCTGCCATCCGTGAGTTCTTCGGTTCCTCGCAGCTGTCGCAGTTCATGGACCAGACCAACCCGCTGTCGGAAATCACGCACAAGCGTCGCGTTTCCGCCCTGGGCCCTGGCGGTCTGACCCGTGAACGTGCCGGCTTCGAAGTGCGCGACGTGCACCCGACCCACTACGGCCGCGTCTGCCCGATCGAAACGCCTGAAGGCCCGAACATCGGCCTGATCAACTCGCTGGCGCTGTACGCCCGCCTGAACGAATACGGCTTCCTGGAAACCCCGTACCGCAAGGTCGAGGGCAGCAAGGTCACCAACCAGATCGACTACCTGTCGGCCATCGAAGAAGGTCGTTACGTGATCGCCCAGGCGAACGCGACCATCGACGGCGCAGGCAAGCTGTCCGACGAACTGGTGTCGGCCCGTGAAGCCGGCGAAACCATCCTGGTCTCGCCCGAGCGCGTGCAGTACATGGACGTGGCCCCGGGCCAGGTGGTGTCGGTGGCAGCCTCGCTGATTCCGTTCCTGGAACACGATGACGCGAACCGTGCACTGATGGGCGCCAACATGCAGCGCCAGGCCGTGCCTTGCCTGCGCCCGGAAAAGCCGCTGGTCGGCACCGGCATCGAGCGTACCGTGGCGGTTGACTCCGGTACCACCGTGCAAGCCCTGCGTGGCGGCGTGGTGGACTACGTCGATGCAGGCCGTGTGGTGATCCGCGTCAACGACGACGAGGCGCAAGCCGGCGAAGTCGGTGTGGACATCTACAACCTGATCAAGTACACCCGTTCCAACCAGAACACCAACATCAACCAGCGTCCGATCGTCAAGATCGGTGACCGCGTCGCCAAGCACGACGTGATCGCCGACGGCGCATCGACCGACATGGGCGAGCTGGCACTGGGCCAGAACATGCTGGTGGCCTTCATGCCCTGGAACGGCTACAACTTCGAAGACTCGATCCTGATCTCCGAAAAGGTCGTGGCCGATGACCGCTACACCTCGATCCACATCGAGGAACTGTCGGTGGTCGCCCGTGACACCAAGCTGGGCGCTGAAGAAATCACCCGCGACATCTCCAACCTGGCCGAGAACCAGCTGGCACGTCTGGATGAATCGGGCATCGTCTACATCGGCGCTGAAGTCGAAGCCGGCGACACCCTGGTCGGTAAGGTCACCCCGAAGGGCGAGACCCAGCTGACCCCGGAAGAGAAGCTGCTGCGCGCGATCTTCGGCGAGAAGGCTTCCGACGTGAAGGACACCTCTCTGCGCGTGCCCTCGGGCATGGTCGGCACCGTCATCGACGTGCAGGTGTTCACCCGCGAAGGCATCCAGCGCGACAAGCGCGCCCAGCAGATCATCGACGATGAACTCAAGCGCTATCGCCTGGACCTGAACGACCAGCTGCGTATCGTGGAAGGCGATGCCTTCCAGCGTCTGGAACGCCTGCTGATCGGCAAGGTCGCCAATGGCGGCCCGAAGAAGCTGGTCAAGGGCACCAAGCTGGACAAGGCCTACCTGGACGATCTGGACAAGTTCCACTGGTTCGACATCCGTCCGGCCGACGATGACATCGCCAACGCCCTGGAAGCCATCAAGGAATCCATCGCCGAGAAGCGTCACCAGTTCGACCTGGCCTTCGAAGAGAAGCGCAAGAAGCTGACCCAGGGCGACGAACTGCCGCCGGGCGTGCAGAAGATGGTCAAGGTCTACCTGGCTGTGAAGCGTCGCCTGCAGCCTGGCGACAAGATGGCCGGTCGTCACGGTAACAAGGGTGTGGTTTCCCGCATCCTGCCGATCGAAGACATGCCGCACATGGCCGACGGTACCCCCGCCGACATCGTGCTGAACCCGCTGGGCGTGCCTTCGCGTATGAACGTCGGTCAGGTGTTGGAAGTTCACCTGGGTTGGGCCGCCAAGGGCCTGGGCCTGCGTCTGGGCGAAATGGTGCAGGCACAGGCCAAGATCGCCGAACTGCGCAAGTTCCTGACCACCATCTACAACGAATCCGGCAAGCAGGAAGAGCTGGACAAGTTCAGCGACGAGGAAATCGTCGAGTTGGTGGAAAACCTGAAGAAGGGCGTGCCCTTCGCGACCCCGGTGTTCGACGGTGCGCACGAGGACGAAACCCGCCGCATGCTGGACCTGGCCTACCCGGATCCGATCGCCAAGCAGCTGGGCATGACCCCGTCCAAGAACCAGGTCACCATGTATGACGGCCGTACCGGTGAAGCCTTCGAGCGTACTGTGACGGTGGGATACATGCACTACCTGAAGCTGCACCACCTGGTCGACGACAAGATGCACGCACGTTCCACCGGCCCGTACTCGCTGGTGACCCAGCAACCGCTGGGCGGCAAGGCACAGTTCGGCGGCCAGCGTTTCGGCGAAATGGAAGTGTGGGCACTGGAAGCCTATGGCGCCTCCTACGTCCTGCAGGAAATGCTGACCGTCAAGTCCGACGACGTGAACGGCCGTACCAAGGTCTACGAGAACCTGGTCAAGGGCGATCACGTGATCGACGCCGGCATGCCGGAATCCTTCAACGTGTTGGTGAAGGAAATCCGCTCGCTGGGTATCGACATCGACCTGGAACGCGAATGATGTAAAGGGGTGCGCGGCGCAGGCTGCGCACCCCGCCGGTCTTTCCGGCGAAGCGAGAATTCAGTATCAGCGAATCACGAGATTCAAGAGAAGTACGGCAGTAAGCTGGGGAGGTCTGTCCCGGTATCGAGCGGCACCACGAAACAGCGCTTTCGTTGGCTCTCCCGCCGATGCGAACAGGGTTAAGCAGGGTGAACCGGCCACACGTAAATTTAGTTTTTTCACGCCAACCTGGAGTGATACATGAAAGCACTGCTCGATCTATTCAAGCAAGTCCAGCAAAACGAACAATTCGACGCGATCAAGATCGGTCTGGCCTCGCCTGACAAGATCCGCTCGTGGTCCTTCGGCGAAGTCAAGAAGCCGGAAACCATCAACTACCGTACCTTCAAGCCCGAGCGCGATGGCCTGTTCTGCGCCAAGATCTTTGGCCCCATCAAGGACTACGAGTGCCTGTGCGGCAAGTACAAGCGCCTGAAGCACCGCGGCGTGATCTGCGAGAAGTGCGGCGTGGAAGTGACCCTGGCCAAGGTGCGCCGTGAGCGCATGGGCCACATCGAGCTGGCTTCCCCCACTGCCCACATCTGGTTCCTGAAGTCGCTGCCCTCCCGTCTGGGCATGGTGCTGGACATGACCCTGCGCGACATCGAGCGCGTGCTGTACTTCGAAGCCTACGTCGTGACCGATCCCGGCATGACCCCGCTGAAGAAGTGCCAGATCATGTCCGAAGACGACTACGCCGCCAAGTACGAAGAGTACGGTGACGACTTCATCGCCTTCATGGGCGCCGAAGGTATCCGCGAACTGCTGCGCTCGATCGACATCGACCGCGAAGCGGAAACCCTGCGCCAGGAACTGAAGGACTCCAAGTCCGAAGCCAAGATCAAGAAGTACGCCAAGCGCCTGAAGGTGTTGGAGGCGTTCCAGCGCTCGGGCATCAAGCCTGAGTGGATGATCATGGAAGTGCTGCCCGTGCTGCCGCCGGAACTGCGTCCGCTGGTGCCGCTGGATGGCGGCCGCTTCGCGACCTCCGACCTGAACGACCTGTACCGCCGCGTCATCAACCGCAACAACCGTCTGAAGCGATTGATGGAGCTGCGCGCACCTGAAATCATCACGCGCAACGAAAAGCGCATGCTGCAGGAAGCGGTTGACTCGCTGCTGGACAACGGTCGTCGCGGCAAGGCCATGACCGGCGCCAACAAGCGCCCGCTGAAGTCGCTGGCCGAAATGATCAAGGGCAAGGGCGGTCGTTTCCGTCAGAACCTGCTGGGCAAGCGCGTGGACTACTCGGGCCGTTCGGTCATCGTGGTGGGTCCGCAGCTGAAGCTGCACCAGTGCGGCCTGCCCAAGCTGATGGCCCTGGAACTGTTCAAGCCCTTCATCTTCAACAAGCTGGAACTGATGGGTCTGTCGACCACCATCAAGGCTGCCAAGAAGCTGGTGGAAGCACAGGAACCGGTGGTCTGGGACATCCTGGAAGAAGTCATCCGCGAACACCCGGTCATGCTGAACCGTGCGCCGACCCTGCACCGTCTGGGCATCCAGGCGTTCGAGCCGGTCCTGATCGAAGGCAAGGCGATCCAGCTGCACCCGCTGGTCTGCGCGGCGTTCAACGCCGACTTCGACGGCGACCAGATGGCCGTCCACGTTCCGCTGTCGATCGAAGCGCAGATGGAAGCCCGCACCCTGATGCTGGCCTCCAACAACATCCTGTTCCCGTCCAACGGCGAACCGTCCATCGTGCCGTCCCAGGATATCGTGCTGGGTCTGTACTATGCCACCCGTGAAGCCATCAACGGCAAGAACGAAGGCATGATGTTCCAGGACGTCTCGGAAGTGATCCGCGCCTACGACAACAAGGAAGTCGAGCTGGCGACCCGTATCACGGTGCGTATCGTCGAACATCCGAAGGACCCGGTCACCGGCGAATTCGTGCGTACCGTCAAGCGCTACGAGACCACCATCGGTCGCGCCATCCTCTCCGAGATCCTGCCCAAGGGCCTGCCGTTCTCGGTGCTGAACCGCGCGCTGAAGAAGAAGGAAATCTCCAAGCTCATCAACACGTCCTTCCGCAAGTGCGGTCTGCGTGCCACCGTCGTGTTTGCCGACCAGCTGATGCAGTCGGGCTTCCGCCTGGCGACCCGCGCCGGTATCTCGATCTGCGTGGACGACATGCTGGTGCCGCCGCAAAAGGCTACCCTGATCGCCGCTGCCGAGTCCGAAGTCAAGCAGATCGAGCAGCAGTACTCCTCCGGTCTGGTGACCGCGGGCGAGCGCTACAACAAGGTCGTGGACATCTGGGGCAAGGCCGGTGACGAAGTCGGCAAGGCCATGATGGACCAGCTGAAGGTGGAAGACGTCGTCACGCGCGAAGGCAAGAAGACCACCCAGGAGTCCTTCAATGCGATCTACATGATGGCCGACTCCGGCGCCCGTGGTTCGGCCGCCCAGATCCGCCAGCTGGCTGGTATGCGCGGCCTGATGGCCAAGCCTGACGGCTCCATCATCGAGACGCCGATTACCGCGAACTTCCGCGAAGGCCTGAACGTGTTGCAGTACTTCATCTCGACGCACGGCGCCCGTAAGGGTCTGGCCGACACCGCGCTGAAGACCGCCAACTCCGGTTACCTGACCCGTCGTCTGGTGGACGTGACCCAGGATCTGGTCGTGATCGAAGACGATTGCGGCACCTCCAACGGTTCGGCCATGAAGGCCCTGGTCGAAGGCGGTGAAGTCATCGAAGCCCTGCGCGACCGTATCCTGGGCCGCGTGGCAGCGACCGACATCGTCAATCCGGAAGATCAAGCCACCCTGTTCGAAGCCGGCACCCTGCTGGATGAAGACAAGGTCGAAGAGATCGAACGCATGGGCATCGACGAAGTCAAGGTCCGCACCCCGCTGACCTGCGACACCCGTTATGGTCTGTGCGCCAAGTGCTACGGCCGCGACCTGGGCCGTGGCCTGCTGGTCAACTCCGGCGAAGCCGTCGGCGTGGTGGCAGCGCAGTCCATCGGTGAGCCGGGTACCCAGCTGACCATGCGTACCTTCCACATCGGTGGTGCGGCGTCGCGTGCAGCAGTGGCCTCCTCGGTGGAAGCCAAGTCCAACGGTACCGTGCGCTTCACCGCCACGATGCGTTATGTGACCAATGGCAAGGGTGAACAGATCGTCATTTCCCGTTCCGGCGAAGTGTTGATTACCGACGACCTGGGTCGTGAGCGCGAGCGTCACAAAGTGCCGTACGGCGCCACCCTGATCGTCAAGGATGGCATGACCATCAAGGCTGGTACCGCACTGGCGACCTGGGATCCGCTGACCCGTCCTATCATCACCGAGTACTCCGGTACCGTGAAGTTCGAGAACGTGGAAGAAGGCTCCACCGTGGCCAAGCAGATCGACGAAGTCACCGGTCTGTCGACCCTGGTGGTCATCGATGCGAAGCGTCGTGGTCCGTCCTCCAAGGTCATGCGTCCGCAGGTCAAGCTGTTGAACGAACAGGGCGAAGAAGTGAAGATCGCCGGCACCGAACACTCGGTGACCATCGGCTTCCAGGTCGGCGCACTGATCACTGTCAAGGACGGTCAGCAGGTGCATGTGGGTGAAGTGCTGGCCCGTATCCCGACCGAATCGCAGAAGACCCGTGACATTACCGGTGGTCTGCCGCGCGTGGCCGAACTGTTCGAAGCACGTTCGCCCAAGGATGCCGGCATGCTGGCCGAAGTCACTGGTACCGTTGCTTTCGGCAAGGAAACCAAGGGCAAGCAGCGTCTGGAAATCACCGACATGGAAGGCACCAAGCACGAGTTCCTGATCACCAAGGACAAGCAGGTGCTGGTGCACGATGGCCAGGTGGTGAACAAGGGCGAAATGATCGTGGACGGTCCGGCCGACCCGCAGGACATCCTGCGTCTGCTGGGTATCGAAGCGCTGGCCCGTTACATCGTCGACGAAGTGCAGGACGTGTACCGTCTGCAGGGCGTGAAGATCAACGACAAGCACATCGAAGTGATCGTGCGCCAGATGCTGCGCCGCGTGCAAGTGGTGGAGCCGGGCGACACCAACTACATCACCGGTGAGCAGGTCGAGCGCTCCGAACTGCTGGACGAAAACGACCGCGTGAACGCCGAAGGCAAGATCCCGGCGACCTACGAAAACGTGCTGCTGGGTATTACCAAGGCATCGCTGTCGACCGACTCCTTCATCTCGGCCGCATCGTTCCAGGAAACCACCCGCGTGCTGACCGAAGCCGCGATCATGGGCAAGAAGGACGGCTTGCGCGGTCTGAAGGAAAACGTCATCGTCGGCCGCCTGATCCCGGCGGGTACCGGCCTGGCCTTCCACCGCGCCCGCAAGGAAAAGGATGCATGGGAAGCCGAAGAGCGTGCAGCACTGCTCGAAGCCGAACGTGCCTCCCGCTCCGAGTTCGGCGACGAGGAAGTCTCCTCGGCCGAATCCTTCGGCGGTGTCGAAGGCGAAGCGTAAGCATCGCTGGCAAGGCATCATGGGGCGGCCAGCTGGCCTGGCCGCCCCGGCAAGACAACAAGCTGCAAGAGAGAACGGCACCGGAAGCAATTCCGGTGCCGTTTTTTCGTTCATGGGGGGTATTTGTCGGGGTATCACTACCTTCATATCCCTACTGGCGGTAGGCCTTGCTGCTTGCGGCATTGCCAAGGATGAGTGAATCTTTTATCATCTCTAGATAATAATGATTCTCATCTGATTCCCGTCGCGTGGAATCAAACTTCATATTGATGACGGCCTGCGCCCGCAGGCCGTTTTTATCCAAGAGGTAGCCAGCCAGCGCTAGTAACCGAACCAGACCAAGGGGTGGTTACCAGTGTTTCCAAGCAAATCGAAGTGTGCAGCGGCCGTGTTCCTGGCGCTGCAGCAGTGGCTGTGTGCGAGTGCCTTTGCGCAATCGGCCGATTCCAATACCCAAGCCAGTCCCGCTCGCCTGCCCGCGAGTGAGTCCATCACCTTGGCGCAAGCCAGCGGCAAGAAACTGCAGGACGTGGTGGTGACGGCCAATCGCTCCGGCAGCAGTGACCTCGATCACGCGGCCGCTACCGTCTCCGTCATTACCTCTGAGGAGATCGAGGAGCACAATGCCAAGGACATCAAAGATGCCTTGCGCTATGAGCCGGGCGTGGAGGTACGGCGCTCGGTGTATCGCATGTCCGGCATCACGGGGGCGACTGCCACCACCGGGCGTGGCGGCAATGAGGGCATCACGATCCGAGGCCTTGATGGCAATCGTGTGCTGCTGCTGGAGGATGGCATCGTCATGCCGCGCGCTTTCAGCCAGGGCGTGGCCAGCGTGGGGCGGGGCGCGACCACTGATACCGAACTGTATCGCCGCATCGAAGTGCTGCGCGGGCCGGCCTCTTCGCTCTACGGCAGCGATGGCCTCACCGGCGCGGTCAACTTCATCACCAAGGACCCATCTGACTTGCTGGACGTTTATGGCAAGTCCAGCTATTTCTCCTTCAAGCCTTCCTACGACTCGGCCGACAAGAGCTTTGGCGCGACCGCCAGCGCGGCCTGGGGCAACGAGCAGTGGCAGGGCATGTTGATCCTCAATGCGCGCCACGGCAACGAGAGTGACAACAAGGGGACCAATGATGTGCGCGGCAGTGCCCGCACCACGCCTGACCCGATGAGCTACACCAATCGCTCCGCGCTGGGCAAGCTGGTCTTCAAGCCCAATGGCATCGACACCTTCAAGCTCACCCTGCAGGCCACCGAAGAGCGCGAGAGCGGCGACAGTCTCTCCGCGATCGGCAACGGCGTGACCGCCTACAGTACGAGCAGCAAGTCCACCGGACAGCGCGCCACGCTGGTCTACGAACGCAACGATGCGGATCAGCCGTGGATACAGAAATTCAAGGCCAGCCTCACTTATCGCAATGCCGACACTGACCAGTTCACCAATGAAGCGGGGACCAGCACGACGACGATCGTGCGGCCCCGTTTCCGTGCAGTTTCCTACAGCGACCAGATGATCAGCGGCAGCCTGCTGGCCGAGAGCAACTTCGGCTCCGACCGCTGGCGGCACAAGTTGGTCTATGGGTTGGACCTGAGCCTGTCCACCTTGCAGACCAGTGCCGACGGCACCGGCTGGACCAGTTGTACCGGCACGCAGTATTGCCAATACTTCCCCAAGACCGAGAGCACCCAGCTCGGGGCCTATGTGCAGGATGAGATGCGCACCGGCGGGCTGACCACCATCGCCGGCCTGCGGCTGGACAGCTATGAACTCAAGCCCAAGGCCAGCGCCAAGTACGATGCCCAGGCCATCGCCAACGGACAGCCCGCAGTGAGCAGCCGCGACAGTGCCTTCTCGCCGCGCCTGGCTTTCCTCTATGAAGTCACGCCGGCTTTCATCCCCTACATCCAATATGCGCGCGGCTTCCGTTCGCCCTCGCCGCAGGAGATCAATTCCTTCTTCAACAACACCGTCTATCGCCAGATCTCCAATCCCGATCTGAAACCGGAGACCAGCAACACGGTCGAAGTCGGCCTGCGCGGCAAGCTGGCGGCCGGGGCCGGAGCACTGCGCTACAGCGCGGCGGCGTACAAAGGCAATTACCGCAACTTCATCGATCTGGTGACCGTACGCGGCAACCTCACGGTGGCCAACCCGACCATCTTCCAGTACCGCAATGCAGCCAAGGCCGAGATCCACGGGCTGGAAGGGCGGATCGATTACGCGCTCGACAATGGCTTCACGGTCAAGGGCGGGTTCGCATGGACCAAGGGAACCACCACTGCCAATGGCGTCGAGCAGGGACTGGAATCCGTGGCCCCGCTGTCGGTGGTGACGGGCCTGCGCTATGAGCGTCCCCAGCAGTGGTTCGTACAGAGCGACCTGGTCTACAACGCGGCCAAGAAGAAGGAAGATATTCCGACGGCTACCAACTTCGTCTCGCCTTCCTTCTTCGTGATGGATCTGTCGGGCGGCTATCACCTCACCCGCAACATGACCGTCACCGTCGGCATCCGCAACCTGTTCGATCGCAAGTACTGGAGCTGGACCGACATCCGGGGGCTGTCGCTGGCTGACAGCGCAGTCAACAAGGATGCCTACACCGAGCCCGGTCGCAGCTTCAACGTCAGCCTGAAGATCGAATACTGAATCATCCGCACGTATGAAAGGAATTTCCATGAACCGACCTAGGCAAACCACCCGTCTGCATACTTTGGGCTTGCTGCTGGCCGCGACGCTGGCCGCAGCCGGCTGTGCCAATACGGCGCCCACGCTGGCCCAACGCTGGTCCCAGCTGCACCAGGCGCAGCCCAAGCTGCATCCGCGCGATGCCGCCCGCCAACTGGGCGTGTCCGAAGCCCAACTGCTGGCGGCCGGCACCACCTGGCAGGCCAAGCGGCTGGGGGCCGATGCCAAGGACATCCAGGCGCTCTACGAGCATCTCCCCGAACTGGGGCGGATCAAGGCCATCACCCGCAATGACGATGTGGTGCTGGAACGTGCTGGCGAGGTGGCGCCGATACGCCGCGACGAGCAGGGCAGGGTGGTGCCGGGCACCGGCCTGGCGGGCGGCGCCATCGACCTGCGCTTTGGCGCTGCGCAGTGGGGCAGCGCGTTCGCCGTGGTCCAGCCAGGGCGGGACGGCAAGACCAGCCGCAGCCTGCAGTTCTTCGATCGCCATGGGCAGGCGGTACACAAGATCTATCTCGACAATGACCAGCATGTCGCCGACTTCGAGCGGCTGGTCGGCCAGTTCCGCTTGCCCGACCAGCGGGCCGCGCTGCAGGTGGAGCCCTTGCCGGCGTCTGCCCCCGGCGTGCGCGGCAACCCCTCCTCGGCCGATATCGCCGAACTGCGCCAGTCGTGGCAGGAACTGACCGACGTACACCAGTTCCCGCGCCTGTTGCGGGAACTGAAGCTGAGCCGCGAACAGGCGCTGGAGCTGATCGGTAGTCAATCCGCCTGGCGCATCGGACCGCAAGCCCTGCAGCTGCTCATCGAGGATGCCAAGTCGCGGCACCAGCCGATCATGGTGTTCGTCAGCAATGGTGGCATGACGCAGATCTACAGTGGCCTCATCGACAAGACTGCGATCAAGGGGGAGTGGTACAACGCATCGGCTGCCGACTTCGAGCTGCATGTCCGCAGCGGCGCGATTCGTCATGGTTGGGTGGTACGTCGGCCTACCGACCATGGCATCGTCACCTCGGTGGAGTTCTACGATGCAGCCGGACGCCAACTGGTCAATTTCTTCTCGCGCCGGGACCGCGGCCAGCCAGAAACCGAACAATGGCGCCGCATGGTGGCAGACTTGCCCCGCACCTGATCGCGGCCTCTATTGCAAGTTGGAAAACATTGCCGTTTTGCCACTGTAAAACCGTGGTGAAATGGCCATAGACGGCCTGAAATCCGCGCCAAAGGCCGGTCCCGGTTGACCCGCTGGTATTTCAGGCATATACTCGCGAGTTCTCGAATTTAGGCTCTCCCGGGCTTATGCGTTCTTTGGTCTGAATCATCGCTTCTGCGACGCTGATCTCCCTTCCGGTCTTAAATCCGATACGCGCGTAGTCTTCGCGCAAGAGTTTCCTGTGTGGTTCCGGGCAACCGATTCCGGAACCTGTTTTCAATGTTGTACTTTGTTGGATTAAAACGATGCCAACCATCAATCAACTGATTAGCAAACCACGTGTCCGCGCGATCGTGAAGAGCAAATCGCCGGCGCTGGAAAACAGCCCGCAGAAGCGCGGTGTTTGCACCCGCGTCTACACCACCACCCCGAAGAAGCCGAACTCGGCGCTGCGTAAGGTGGCCAAGGTGCGTCTGACCAACGGTTTCGAAGTCATTTCGTACATCGGCGGTGAAGGCCACAACCTGCAAGAACACAGCGTCGTGCTGATCCGCGGCGGCCGTGTGAAGGACTTGCCGGGTGTGCGTTACCACATGGTTCGCGGTGCACTGGATACCCAGGGCGTCAAGGATCGTAAGCAAGCTCGCTCGAAGTACGGTGCCAAGCGCGCCAAGGCAGCGAAGAAGTAATAATTGGTGTTTATCATGACGCGCTGCGTCGTGTGAACAGACTCAGAGTCGGTCCAGGTCGGGCCGAGTAAGTGGAAGCCATGATGGCTCTCCGCGAGTGCAGGCGAAGTTGAAGCAGGGTTCGCCCACTCAACTGAAGATTGAAAGGAATCGAAATGCCACGTCGTCGTGAAGTCCCCAAGCGGGAAATTCTGCCGGATCCGAAGTTCGGCAACGTTGAAGTCGCCAAGTTTGTGAACGTGCTGATGCTGTCGGGCAAGAAGTCCGTCGCTGAAAACATCATCTACGGTGCCTTCGACTACATCCAGACCAAGTCGGGCAAGGACCCGCTGGAAGTGTTCTCCGCAGCCCTGAACAACTGCAAGCCGATGGTGGAAGTGAAGTCCCGCCGCGTCGGTGGCGCCAACTACCAGGTGCCCGTTGAAGTGCGTCCGGTGCGCCGTATGGCCCTGTCGATGCGCTGGCTGCGTGAAGCCGCCAACAAGCGCAGCGAAAAGTCGATGCCGCAGCGCCTGGGTGGTGAACTGATGGAAGCCGCCGAAGGCCGTGGCGGCGCCATGAAGCGTCGTGATGAAGTGCACCGCATGGCAGAAGCGAACAAGGCGTTCTCGCACTTCCGCTTCTAACAAAGACTGGGCCAGTGCCTCTCTATCCGGGAGTGCCCTGGTCTGCATCTTAAATTGGTTCGAGCCGAGCGTTTATTTGAAAAAAATGACGCTCGGTTTCGTGCATTAAAGACTTAGGAATAAATCATGGCTCGCAAGACCCCCATTGAGCGCTACCGCAACATCGGTATCTCCGCGCACATCGATGCTGGCAAAACCACCACGACCGAGCGCGTGCTGTTTTACACCGGTGTGAACCACAAGATCGGTGAAGTGCACGACGGCGCCGCCACCATGGACTGGATGGAGCAGGAACAAGAGCGTGGTATCACCATCACCTCCGCTGCGACCACCTGTTACTGGAAGGGCATGGCGAACAATTTCCCGGCCCACCACATCAACATCATCGACACCCCGGGTCACGTTGACTTCACCATCGAAGTCGAACGCTCGATGCGCGTGCTCGACGGCGCCTGCATGGTCTACTGCGCAGTCGGCGGCGTGCAGCCCCAGTCGGAAACCGTGTGGCGTCAGGCCAACAAGTACAAGGTCCCGCGTCTGGCCTTCGTCAACAAGATGGACCGTACCGGTGCCAACTTCTTCAAGGTCTACGACCAGATGCGCGCCCGCCTGAAGGCCAACCCGATCCCGATGCAAGTGCCTATCGGCGCCGAAGAAAACTTCGAAGGCGTGATCGATCTGGTCAAGATGCGCGCGATCTACTGGGACGACGCTTCCCAGGGCATGAAGTTCGACTACCGAGACATCCCCGAGCATCTGAAGGCTGACGCGCAGAAGTGGCGCGAAAACCTGGTCGAAACCGCTGCTGAAGCATCGGAAGACCTGATGAACAAGTACCTGGAAGAAGGCGACCTGACCGAAGCCGAAATCAAGGGCGCGATCCGTCAACGCACCATCTCCGGCGAAATCGTTCCGATGATGTGCGGCACCGCCTTCAAGAACAAGGGCGTGCAAGCCATGCTGGACGGCGTGATCGAGTACCTGCCGTCGCCGGTGGACATCCCCCCGGTTCCGGGCCTGAACGAAGACGACGAGCCGGTCGTGCGCGAAGCCAAGGACGACGAGAAGTTCTCCGCCCTGGCCTTCAAGATCGCTACCGACCCGTTCGTTGGTCAGCTGTGCTTCATCCGCTGCTACTCCGGTACCCTGAACTCGGGCGACACCGTGCTGAACTCGGTGAAGTCGAAGAAGGAACGTATCGGCCGTATCGTCCAGATGCACGCCAACCAGCGTGAAGAAATCAAGGAAATGATGGCCGGTGACATCGCCGCCGTCGTCGGCCTGAAGGACACCACCACCGGTGACACCCTGTGCGACGACAAGGCAATGGTCGTGCTGGAACGCATGGTCTTCCCGGAGCCGGTGATCTCGCAGGCTGTCGAGCCCAAGACCAAGGCCGACCAGGAAAAGATGGGCCTGGCCCTGAACCGCCTGGCTGCTGAAGATCCGTCCTTCCGCGTGCGTACCGACGAAGAATCGGGCCAGACCATCATCGCCGGTATGGGCGAGCTGCACCTGGACATCATCGTCGACCGCATGAAGCGTGAATTCAACGTTGAAGCCACCGTCGGCAAGCCGCAGGTGGCCTACCGCGAAACCATTCGCAAGACCTGCGAAGAGTCCGAAGGCAAGTTCGTCAAGCAGTCAGGTGGTCGTGGTCAATACGGTCACGTCGTGCTGAAGATCGAGCCGCAAGAAGCCGGCAAGGGCTTCGAGTTCGTCGACGCCATCAAGGGCGGTACCGTTCCTCGCGAATTCATCCCGGCCGTTGAAAAGGGTGTGCGTGAAACCCTGAACACCGGCGTGCTGGCTGGTTACCCGGTGGTTGACGTCAAGGTCACCCTGTTCTTCGGTTCGTACCACGATGTGGACTCGAACGAAAACGCCTTCCGTATGGCCGGTTCGATGGCCTTCAAGGACGGTTGCCGTCGCGCCAGCCCGGTCATCCTGGAACCGATGATGGCTGTCGAAGTGGAAACCCCGGAAGACTACGCCGGTACCGTGATGGGCGACCTGTCGTCCCGCCGCGGTATGGTGCAAGGCATGGATGAAATCGCCGGCGGCGGTGGCAAGATCATCAAGGCCGAAGTGCCTCTGTCGGAAATGTTCGGTTACTCGACCACGCTGCGTTCGGCCACTCAAGGTCGCGCAACCTACTCGATGGAATTCAAGCATTACTCCGAAGCGCCCAAGAACGTGATCGACGCAATCGTCACCTCCAAGGCCAAGTAAGTTGCAGCAAGGGCGGTCTCTTCCGTGTGGAAGGGATCGCCGGCTGGATCACCAGCCAATCATTGAATATTGAACATCGAACACATCGTTCTTTTGAAGGAAATTTAAAATGGCAAAAGGCAAGTTTGAACGGACCAAGCCGCACGTGAACGTCGGCACCATCGGTCACGTTGACCACGGCAAGACCACCCTGACCGCTGCAATCGCAACCGTTCTGTCGAAGAAGTTCGGCGGCGAAGCGAAGGCATACGACCAGATCGACGCAGCGCCTGAAGAAAAGGCCCGCGGCATCACCATCAACACCGCGCACGTCGAATACGAAACCGCCAACCGTCACTACGCCCACGTTGACTGCCCAGGCCACGCCGACTATGTGAAGAACATGATCACCGGCGCTGCGCAGATGGACGGCGCGATCCTGGTGTGCTCGGCCGCTGACGGCCCGATGCCCCAGACCCGTGAACACATCCTGCTGTCGCGTCAGGTCGGCGTTCCTTACATCATCGTCTTCCTGAACAAGGCTGACATGGTGGATGACGAAGAACTGCTGGAACTGGTGGAAATGGAAGTCCGTGAACTGCTGTCGAAGTACGAGTTCCCTGGCGACGACCTGCCCATCGTGAAGGGTTCGGCCAAGCTGGCGCTGGAAGGCGACACCGGTCCCCTGGGCGAGCAAGCGATCATGGCCCTGGCTGAAGCGCTGGACACCTACATCCCGACCCCGGAACGTGCTGTTGACGGTACCTTCCTGATGCCGGTGGAAGACGTGTTCTCGATCTCTGGCCGTGGCACCGTGGTGACCGGTCGCGTTGAGCGCGGTATCGTCAAGGTCGGCGAAGAAATCGAAATCGTCGGTATCGCTGACACCCAGAAGACCACCTGCACCGGCGTGGAAATGTTCCGCAAGCTGCTGGACCAAGGTCAGGCTGGCGACAACGTTGGCGTTCTGCTGCGCGGTACCAAGCGTGAAGACGTGCAACGTGGCCAGGTTCTGGCCAAGCCGGGTTCGATCAAGCCGCACAAGCACTTCACCGGCGAGATCTATGTTCTGTCGAAGGACGAAGGCGGCCGTCACACCCCGTTCTTCAACAACTACCGCCCGCAGTTCTACTTCCGTACCACTGACGTGACCGGTGCGATCGAACTGCCGAAGGACAAGGAAATGGTCATGCCGGGCGACAACGTGTCGATCACCGTGCAACTGATCAACCCGATCGCCATGGAAGAAGGTCTGCGTTTCGCTATCCGTGAAGGCGGTCGTACCGTCGGCGCCGGCGTCGTCGCCAAGATCTTCGACTAATCGTCGAATCGCAGTAGCAGCAAAGCAACAAGCAACACTAGTCGCATTTTTAACATCGCCGGGGATGATCCCCATCCCCGGTTCGTTCTTTAAAGGAAAATCATGTCGGTTCCTAGCCAAAAAATCCGTATCCGTCTGAAAGCTTTCGACTATCGTCTGATCGACCAGTCCGCACTGGAAATCGTTGACACCGCCAAGCGTACCGGCGCTGTCGTCAAGGGCCCGGTTCCCCTGCCGACCCGCATCCAGCGCTTCGACGTCCTGCGTTCGCCGCACGTCAACAAGACTTCCCGCGATCAGTTCGAAATCCGTACCCATCAGCGCCTGATGGATATCGTCGATCCGACCGACAAGACGGTTGACGCATTGATGAAGCTGGACCTGCCCGCTGGCGTTGATGTCGAAATCAAGCTGCAGTAATTGCAGTCATCAGCAGGTGTAGTGTTGGAAAAGCGCACAACCTCGGTTGTGCGCTTTTCTTTTAGGGGCTATAATACTCGGCTTCGATGTGGGTTTTGCGTCCGCAAAGCCTGCAATTTATGGTAGTACGAACATCAGCCCCGCCCAATCGCAGGCGGGAATGGAGAAAACAATGAGCCTGGGCCTTGTTGGTCGCAAGGTTGGTATGATGCGCATCTTCACGGAAGATGGGGATTCGATCCCTGTGACCGTGCTGGACGTGTCCAACAACCGCGTGACACAAATCAAAACGCCTGAAGTGGATGGTTATTCCGCTGTTCAGGTGACCTTCGGTCAACGCCGCGCTTCGCGCGTGGTGAAAGCCGCCGCCGGCCACTTCGCCAAAGCTGGCGTCGAGGCAGGTACTGTCCTCAAAGAATTCCGTGTTGACGCTTCCAAGGCTGCCGAACTGAAGGCAGGCGACGTCGTTGGCATCGGCATGTTTGAAGCTGGCCAGAAAGTCGACGTGCAAGGCGTGTCGATCGGTAAGGGCTACGCCGGTACCATCAAGCGTTACAACTTCTCGTCGGGTCGCGCGACCCACGGTAACTCCCGCTCGCACAACGTTCCTGGCTCCATCGGTATGGCGCAGGATCCGGGCCGCGTGTTCCCCGGCAAGCGCATGACCGGTCATCTGGGTGATGTCAAGACCACCGTCCAGAACCTGGAAATCGCCCGTGTGGACGCAGAGCGTCAATTGCTGTTGGTGAAGGGTGCCGTTCCCGGCGCCAAGAACGGTCAAGTGATCGTTTCGCCGGCAGTCAAAGTCAAAGCGAAGAAGGGGGCTTAATCAATGGAACTGAAGCTCCTGAATGACCAAGGTCAAGCTGCTTCGAACGTCGCCGCACCGGATACCATTTTCGGTCGTGACTACAACGAAGCCCTGATCCACCAGGTCGTGGTTGCCTACCAAGCTAACGCTCGTAGCGGCAATCGCAAGCAAAAGGATCGTGAAGAAGTCAGCCACACCACCAAGAAGCCTTGGCGTCAAAAGGGTACTGGCCGTGCACGTGCCGGTATGTCCTCGTCGCCTCTGTGGCGCGGTGGTGGTCGTATCTTCCCGAACTCGCCTGACGAAAACTTCACCCACAAGGTCAACAAGAAGATGTATCGCGCAGGTGTCTGCTCGATCCTGTCCCAGTTGGCACGTGAAGGCCGCCTGTCGGTCGTGGAAGAATTCGCCGTCGAAGCCCCGAAGACCAAGCTGCTGGCCCAAAAGCTGAAGGGCATGGGCATGGAATCGGTGCTGGTTATTACCGACAGCCTGGACGAAAAGCTGCTGCTGGCCTCGCGCAATCTGCCGGGCGTGCTGGTGGTCGAGCCGCGTCAAGCTGATCCCGTGTCGCTGGTGTACTTCAAGAATGTCTTGATCACCAAGCCGGCTCTGGCAAAGATTGAGGAGTTGCTGGCATGAACGCAATCGTGAAACATAGCGAAGAGCGCCTGATGAAGGTGCTGCTGGCACCGGTGATCTCCGAAAAGGCAACTTTCGTCGCCGAGAAGAACGAGCAAGTCGTCTTCCTGGTCGCCAAGGATGCTACCAAGCTGGAAGTCAAGGCCGCCGTCGAACTGCTGTTCAAGGTGGAAGTGGATTCGGTGCAAGTCGCCAACCGTCAGGGCAAGCAGAAGCGCTCGAAGAACGGTATGGGTCGTCGCAACCACACCCGCCGTGCTTTCGTCAGCCTGAAGCCGGGTCAAGAAATCAACTTCACCGAGGAGGCTAAATAATGGCACTCGTAAAAGTGAAGCCGACCTCGCCCGGTCGGCGCGGCATGGTCAAGGTCGTCAATCCCGACCTGTACAAGGGCCGTCCGCTGGCATCGCTGGTCGAAAAGAAGTCCAAGACCGCCGGCCGTAACAACAACGGCCACATCACCACCCGCCACATCGGCGGTGGTCACAAGCAGCACTACCGTGTTGTCGACTTCCGTCGCAACAAGGATGGCATTCCGGCCAAGGTCGAGCGTATCGAATACGACCCGAACCGTACCGCGCACATCGCACTGCTGTGCTACGCGGACGGCGAGCGCAAGTACATCATCGCTCCCAAGGGCGTGTCGGTTGGCGATCAGCTGATCAGCGGTTCTGAAGCTCCGATCAAGTCGGGCAACACCCTGCCGATCCGCAACATCCCAGTCGGTACCACCATCCACTGCGTGGAAATGCTGCCGGGCAAGGGTGCTCAAATCGCCCGTACCGCCGGTGCCGCTGTCGTGCTGATGGCACGCGAAGGTACCTACGCTCAGGTTCGCCTGCGCTCCGGTGAAGTGCGTCGCGTTCACATCGAATGCCGCGCCACCATCGGTGAAGTCGGTAACGGCGAGCACAACCTGCGCAAGATCGGTAAGGCCGGTGCAACCCGTTGGCGCGGTGTGCGTCCGACCGTTCGTGGCGTTGTCATGAACCCGGTGGATCACCCGCACGGTGGTGGTGAAGGCAAGACCGCCGCTGGCCGTCACCCGGTTTCGCCGTGGGGCCAGCAGACCAAGGGCAAGAAGACTCGTAGCAACAAGCGTACGACTTCGATGATTGTCTCGCGTCGCGGCAAGAAATAAAGGATAAAACATGACACGTTCATTGAAAAAAGGTCCTTTCTGCGACGCCCACCTGGTGAAAAAGGTTGAGGCTGCCCAGGCTACCAAGGACAAGAAGCCGATCAAGACCTGGTCGCGTCGTTCGACCATCATGCCCGACTTCATCGGTCTGACCATCGCCGTGCACAACGGCAAGGCACACGTGCCTGTCTATGTGTCGGAAAACATGGTTGGTCACAAGCTCGGCGAATTCGCGCTGACCCGTACTTTCAAGGGTCACGCTGCCGATAAGAAGGCTAAGAAATAAGGTCCTATGATGGAAACTAAAGCTACTCTGCGCGGTGTGCACCTGTCGGCCCAGAAAGGCCGCCTGGTTGCAGACCTGATCCGCGGTAAAAAAGTTGATCAGGCACTGAATATCTTGGCCTTCAGCCCCAAGAAGGGCGCGGTCATCATCAAGAAGGTTCTGGAGTCCGCAATCGCGAACGCCGAACACAACGATGGTGCCGACATTGACGAGCTGAAAGTCAAGACCATTTATGTGGAAAAGGGTGCGGTCCTGAAGCGCTTCACAGCGCGTGCAAAGGGCCGTGGTGATCGTATTTCCAAGCAGTCGTGTCACATCTACGTGACCGTCGGAAACTAAGGAGTCACGATGGGACAGAAGATTCATCCAACCGGTTTCCGTCTGGCGGTTACACGTAACTGGGGCTCGCGTTGGTATGCAGGCAACAACAACTTTGCCGACATGCTCAACGAGGACCTGAAGGTCCGTGCTTACCTGAAGAAGAAGCTGAAGAACGCCTCGGTCGGCCGTGTGGTCATCGAGCGTCCGGCCAAGAATGCCCGCATCACCATTTACAGCTCCCGTCCGGGCGTTGTGATTGGCAAGAAGGGTGAAGACATCGAAGTGCTGAAGTCGGCACTGGCCAAGCTGATGGGCGTGCCCGTGCACGTCAACATCGAAGAAATCCGCAAGCCGGAAGCCGATGCTCAGCTGATCGCTGACTCGATCTGCCAGCAGCTGGAAAAGCGCATCATGTTCCGTCGCGCCATGAAGCGTGCGATGCAGAACGCCATGCGTCTGGGCGCCCAAGGCATCAAGATCATGTCGTCGGGTCGTCTGAACGGCATCGAAATCGCACGTACCGAATGGTACCGTGAAGGCCGTGTGCCCCTGCACACCCTGCGCGCCGATATCGACTATGGCTTCGGCGAAGCTGAAACCACCTACGGCATCATCGGTGTGAAGGTGTGGGTCTACAAGGGCGATCGCCTGGCAAACGGCGAAGCGCCGGTGCTGGTCGGTGAACCGGAAGACGACAAGAAGCGTCGTGGTCCCCGTCGTGACGACGGCAAGCCGGGTGCACGTCCCCGCTCCAAGACTGGTGCTCCTGGCGCCGGTGCAAAGCGTGGCGGTGGTCGTCCTCAAGCTGCCGATGCCGGTGTGTCGGCTGAGAAAGCAGGAGAATAATCATGCTGCAACCAGCACGTAGAAAATATCGTAAAGAACAAAAAGGTCGTAACACCGGCATTTCGCACACCCGCGGAACCGCCGTCTCGTTCGGCGATTTTGGTCTGAAGGCAGTCGGCCGCGGCCGTATCACTGCTCGTCAGATCGAAGCTGCTCGTCGCGCGATGACCCGTCACATCAAGCGCGGTGGTCGTATCTGGATCCGCGTTTTCCCGGACAAGCCAATCTCCCAGAAGCCTGCTGAAGTGCGTATGGGTAACGGTAAGGGCAATCCGGAGTACTACGTGGCTGAAATCCAGCCGGGTAAGGTACTGTACGAGATGGACGGTGTGGACGAAACCCTGGCTCGCGAGGCGTTCCGTTTGGCTGCTGCCAAATTGCCGCTTGCGACGACTTTCGTTGTTCGCCAAGTCGGTCAATAATTAGGAGCGGAACATGAAAGCATCGGAACTCCGCGGTAAGGACAAGGCAGGGCTGGAAAAGGAACTGGGCGAGCTGTTGAAGGCCCAGTTCAGCCTGCGCATGCAAATTGCGACCCAGCAACTGAACAATACCGCACAGCTGAAGAAGGTACGTCGCGACATCGCACGTGTGAAAACTGTGATCAACTCGAAGGATGGCCAACAATGAACGATCAAGTGAAACAAGCGCTCAAGCGCACGCTGATTGGCAAAGTTGTGTCGGACAAGATGGACAAGACCGTCACTGTCGAAATCGAGCGTCAAATGAAGCACCCGCTGTACGGCAAGATCATCAAGCGCACCAAGAAGTACCATGCGCATGATGAGCAAAACTCGGCGAAGGCCGGCGATGTGGTGGAAATCACCGAAAGCCGTCCGATCTCCAAGACGAAGTCGTGGACTGTGACCCGTGTGGTGCAGGAAGCACAAATCGTCTAAGTAGTAAATGTAGTACTTGCGTGCTCGATATTATGCTGCCATAATATCGAGCTCTTTCTTTGTAAGCATAAGCCTGCAAAGAAAGGCTCAAGAGTAGCTCTATTCGTCCCCTAACTAGCGAGTTCGCTTGCTAACAGGACCAAGACTGACCGCCAGCGCATCGTGCGAAGCGGATTAAGTTGGGAAAGAAAATATCATGATTCAAACTGAAAGCCGGCTCGAAGTGGCCGACAACACTGGTGCGCGCGAAGTTCTGTGCATCAAGGTCTTGGGTGGTTCCAAGCGCCGCTATGCGGGCATTGGCGATGTGATCAAGGTTACTGTCAAGAGCGCAGCACCGCGTGGTCGCGTCAAGAAGGGTGAAATTTATAACGCTGTCGTCGTTCGCACCGCCAAGGGCGTGCGTCGTCAGGATGGTTCGCTGGTCAAGTTCGATGGTAATGCTGCCGTCCTGCTGAACGCCAAGCTGGAGCCCATCGGCACCCGTATCTTTGGGCCGGTGACTCGTGAGCTGCGTACAGAGCGCTTCATGAAGATCGTCTCCCTGGCACCTGAAGTTCTGTAAGGAGTGGTCATGGCAAAGATTCGTAAAAACGATGAAGTCATCGTGTTGACCGGCAAAGACAAGGGCAAGCGCGGTGTCGTGACTGCTCGCGTCAGCGCCGATTATGTCGTCGTGGAAGGCGTGAATGTCGCAAAGAAGGCGACCCGTCCCAATCCGATGACTGGTGCAACTGGCGGCATCGTCGATAAGCTGATGCCAATTCATGTGTCGAACGTCGCGTTGTTCAACGCTGCGACCGGCAAGGCAGATCGTGTGGCTTACAAGGAAGTGGACGGCAAGAAGGTCCGCGCTTACAAGTCCAACGGCGAAGTCGTTAAGGTTTAAACATCATGGCACGTCTTCAACAGTTTTATAAAGATAAGGTCGTCGCCGATCTGACTACGAAGTATTCGTACAAGTCGGTGATGGAAGTTCCGCGCATCCTGAAGATCACCCTGAACATGGGTCTGTCGGAAGCAGTTGCGGACAAGAAGATCATCGAGCACGCCGTTGGCGATCTGACCAAGATCGCTGGCCAGAAGCCGGTGGTGACCAAGGCTCGCAAGGCTATCGCAGGTTTCAAGATCCGCGAAGGCTATCCGATCGGTTGCATGGTGACCCTGCGTGGCGCCCGCATGTACGAATTCCTGGATCGTCTGATCACCGTGGCCCTGCCGCGCGTGCGTGACTTCCGTGGTGTGTCGGGTCGTGCGTTCGACGGTCGTGGCAACTACAACATCGGTGTGAAAGAGCAGATCATCTTCCCCGAAATCGAGTACGACAAGATCGATGCACTGCGTGGCATGAACATCAGCATCACCACGACTGCAAAGACCGACGACGAAGCGAAGGCGCTTCTCGCCGCATTTAAATTCCCGTTCAGAAACTGAGGATGCCATGGCAAAACTGGCACTGATTAACCGTGAACAGAAGCGCGCAGAAATGGTGAAGAAGTATGCTGCCAAGCGCGCCGAGTTGAAGGCTATTATCGACGACCAATCGAAGTCGGATGAAGAGCGTTACGAAGCACGTCTGAAGCTGCAGGCGCTGCCCCGTAACTCGGCTCCGACCCGCCAACGTAACCGTTGCGCGCTGACTGGCCGTCCCCGTGGTACTTTCCGCAAGTTCGGATTGGGCCGTATCAAGGTCCGTGAAATCGCCATGCGCGGCGAAATCCCGGGTTTGACCAAAGCTAGCTGGTAATAGGAGAAGAAGCAATGAGTATGAGCGATCCTATCGCCGATATGCTGACCCGTATCCGCAATGCACAAGGCGTGAACAAGACCACCGTCGTCATGCCGTCTTCCAAGGTGAAGGTTGCCATTGCCAACGTCCTCAAGGACGAGGGTTATATCGAAGATTTCGCCGTGGTTGCCGCAGATGGCAAGGCTGAATTGAAAATCGGTTTGAAGTATTACGCTGGCCGTCCGGTCATCGAGCGCCTGGAGCGCGTGTCCCGTCCGGGTCTGCGCATCTACAAGGGCAAGGATGATATTCCGAACGTCATGAATGGCCTGGGTGTGGCGATTGTGTCCACCCCGCGCGGCGTGATGACTGACCGCAAAGCACGCGCAACCGGTGTCGGTGGCGAAGTGATTTGCTACGTGGCCTAAGGAGTGCAAGATGTCTCGTGTAGGTAAAATGCCTGTTGCACTGCCGAGTGGCGCGGAAGCGACCATCACTGCAGAGCAAATCACCGTCAAGGGCCCGCTGGGCTCCTTGACCCAACCGCTGACCAAGAAGGTCAAGGTGGTCAACAACAATGGCTCGCTGAGCTTCGAAGTGGCTGACGACAGCCGCGAAGCCAACGCGATGTCGGGCACCCTGCGTGCTCTGGTCAACAACATGGTCAACGGCGTCACCAAGGGCTTCGAAAAGAAGCTGAACCTGGTCGGCGTGGGTTTCCGTGCACAAGCACAAGGCGACAAGCTGAACCTGTCGCTGGGCTTCTCGCACCCCATCGTTCACCAGATGCCTGCCGGCATCAAGGTTGAGACCCCGACCCAGACCGAAATCCTGATCAAGGGTATCGATCGCCAGGTGGTTGGCCAGGTCGCCGCTGAAATTCGCGCGTACCGCGAACCCGAACCCTATAAGGGCAAGGGTGTGCGCTACGCTGACGAAGTGGTGACGCTCAAAGAAACCAAGAAGAAGTAATAGGGGTTGACGATGGACAAGAAACAATCTCGCCTGCGCCGTGCGACTCAGACTCGCGCCAAGATCGCAGAACTGAAGGTGAATCGTCTGGCTGTGCACCGTACCAATACGCACATCTACGCCAGCGTCATCGGCCCCGACGCCAACGTGCTGGCCTCCGCTTCCACCCTGGAAGCAGAAGTCCGCGCCGAGCTGGCTGGTCAATCCGGCAAGGGTGGCAATGCCGCCGCTGCCGCCCTGATCGGCAAGCGCGTTGCAGAGAAGGCTCTGAAGGCCGGTGTGACTGAAGTCGCATTCGACCGCTCCGGTTTCCGTTATCACGGTCGCGTCAAGGCGCTGGCTGAGGCTGCGCGTGAAGCCGGCCTGAAGTTCTAAGGATTATCGATCATGGCAAAAATGCAATCGAAAACGCAAAGCGACAAGCCTGATGACGGCATGCGCGAAAAGATGATCGCAGTCAACCGCGTCACCAAGGTGGTGAAGGGTGGCCGCATCATGGGTTTCGCAGCGCTGGCAGTGGTTGGTGACGGCGATGGCCGCATCGGCATGGGCAAGGGCAAGTCCAAGGAAGTGCCCGTCGCCGTGCAGAAGGCAATGGAAGAAGCACGTCGCAAGCTGATCAAGGTCACCCTGAAGAACGGTACCGTGCAGCACACCGTCATCGGCAAGCACGGCGCTTCGTCGGTGATGATCTCGCCGGCCAAGGACGGTACTGGCGTCATCGCCGGTGGTCCGATGCGCGCGATCTTCGAGGTGATGGGCGTGACCAACGTGGTGGCCAAGTCGACCGGTTCGACCAACCCCTACAACATGGTCCGTGCCACCCTGGACGGTCTGTCGAAGATGAACACTCCGGCTGAAATTGCTGCCAAGCGCGGCAAGTCGGTCGAAGAAATCCTGGGCTAAGGTGATCGAGATGGCTAACACAATCAAAGTCAAGCTGGTCAAGGGTCTGATCGGTACTCGTCAGGACCACCGCGCAACCGTGCGCGGTCTGGGTCTGCGTCGCGTCAACTCGGTGTCCGAACTGGAAGACACCCCGTCGGTGCGTGGCATGATCAACAAAGTGTCCTATCTTGTGAAAGTGGTGTCGTAAGCGTCAGCTTGCGAACGGAGCGAATCATGCAATTAAACACTATCCAACCCGCAGAAGGCGCGAAGCACGCTAAGCGTCGCGTCGGTCGTGGTATCGGCTCTGGCCTGGGCAAGACCGCAGGTCGCGGTCACAAGGGTCAGAAGTCGCGTTCGGGCGGTTTCCACAAGGTCGGCTTCGAAGGCGGCCAGATGCCCCTGCAACGTCGTCTGCCCAAGCGCGGTTTCAAGTCGCTGGCTACGCCTTACAAGGCTGAAGTGCGCCTGTCCGACCTGGAAAAGCTGCCCGTCGCCGAGATCGACGTGCTGGCACTGAAGCAAGCCGGCCTGGTGTCGGAACTGGCTCGTGTCGTGCGTATCATCAAGGCTGGCGAACTGACCAAGAAGGTAACCGTCAAGGGTCTGATCGCAACTGCTGGTGCCAAGGCCGCTATCGAAGCAGCCGGTGGTTCCATCGCTGAGTGATCCGGTCCCGGAGCATTAATTGGCAACTACTCCTCAATTAGCGAAAGGTGCCGCAAAAGGCTTCCCTTGGGGGCGTTTGTGGTTCCTGCTGGGAGCGTTGATCGTTTATCGCATCGGTGCACATATCCCGGTTCCGGGTATTGATCCGACGCAGTTGGCGCAGCTGTTCAAGCAGAATCAGGGCGGCATTCTGGGCATGTTCAACATGTTCTCCGGTGGTGCCCTGTCGCGCTTTACGATCTTCGCACTGGGGATCATGCCGTATATCTCGGCATCGATCATCATGCAGCTGCTGTCGGTGGTTTCGCCGCAGCTGGAAGCATTGAAGAAAGAGGGTGAAGCCGGTCGTCGCAAGATCACGCAGTACACCCGTTACGGCACCCTGGTGCTGGCGACCTTCCAGGCGCTGGGCATTGCGGTGGCGCTGGAATCGCAAGCTGGCCTGGTGCTGGATCCGGGTCTGGCCTTCCGTATGACCACGGTGGTGACACTCATCACCGGCACGATGTTCCTGATGTGGCTGGGCGAACAGATCACCGAACGGGGTCTGGGCAATGGCATCTCGATCATCATCTTCGCGGGTATTGCAGCAGGCCTGCCGAATGCTCTGGGTGGCTTGTTCGAGCTGGTTCGTACCGGTTCGATGAATGCCCTGTCGGCGATCCTGATCTGCGTGATCGTGGCTCTGGTGACGTTCCTGGTGGTCTTCATCGAACGTGGCCAGCGCAAGATCCTGGTGAACTATGCGAAGCGTCAGGTCGGCAACAAGATCTACGGTGGTCAAAGCAGCCACCTGCCGCTGAAGCTGAACATGGCTGGCGTGATCCCGCCGATCTTTGCATCGTCGATCATCCTGTTCCCGGCCACGATCACCAGCTGGTTCACATCGGGTGATTCGTCAAATCCCTTCATTCGTTTCCTGAAGGATCTGGCGGCATCGATGGCACCAGGCGAACCGATCCATGCCTTGCTGTATGCGGTGGCTATCGTCTTCTTCTGCTTCTTCTACACCGCACTGGTGTTCAACAGCAAGGAAACGGCAGACAACCTGAAGAAGAGTGGTGCGTTTGTTCCGGGTATCCGTCCGGGTGATCAGACGGCGCGTTATATCGACAAGATCCTGATGCGCCTGACCCTGGCCGGCGCCGTGTACATCACTCTGGTGTGCCTGTTGCCAGAGTTCCTGATCGCACGCTGGAAGGTACCGTTCTATTTCGGTGGCACATCGCTGCTGATCATTGTGGTCGTGACGATGGATTTCATGGCCCAAGTGCAGAACTATGTGATGTCTCAGCAGTATGAATCGTTGCTCCGCAAAGCTAATTTCAAGGGTGGCATGACACCGCGATAAGCGGCCTCATGCCCCAGAGGAAGAAGACACGGAATGGCAAAAGACGACGTTATTCAGATGCAGGGCGAGATTCTTGAAAATCTGCCCAACGCGACATTCAGGGTTAAGTTGGAAAACGGTCACGTTGTACTCGGCCATATTTCCGGCAAGATGCGCATGAATTACATCCGTATCCTGCCTGGCGATAAGGTAACGGTGGAACTGACGCCTTACGATTTGAGCCGGGCACGTATCGTGTTCCGAACCAAGTAACAGTGAAACATTGAAAGAAAGAGGGCCACAATGAAAGTGCTCGCATCAGTCAAGCGGATCTGCCGCAACTGCAAAATCATCAAGCGCAATGGCGTCGTTCGTGTGATCTGCACCGAACCCCGTCACAAGCAGCGCCAGGGTTAACTTAACGTTATTGATCGAGGAATAACGAATGGCACGTATTGCAGGGGTCAACATCCCCAACCATCAGCACACCGTAATCGGCCTGACCGCCATCTATGGTATTGGCCGTCCGCGCGCACAAGACATTTGCGCTGCTACCGGCGTTCCGACCAACAAGAAGGTCAAGGACCTGGACGATAACGAGCTGGAAAAGCTGCGTGACGAAATCGCCAAGTTCGTCGTGGAAGGCGATCTGCGCCGTGAGTTGTCCATGAACATCAAGCGTTTGATGGACCTGGGTTGCTACCGCGGTCTGCGTCACCGTCGTGGCCTGCCGGTTCGTGGTCAACGCACCCGCACCAACGCCCGTACTCGCAAGGGTCCGCGCAAGGCCGCTCAATCGCTGAAGAAATAATCCCGGCAGGCGCAAGCACTGGTCGGATTCAAGGAAGAAATTATGGCAAAGTCCCCCAACAACGCAGCAGCATCGCGTGTTCGTAAGAAAGTTAAGAAGAACGTTGCTGAAGGCATCGCGCACGTTCACGCTTCGTTCAACAACACCATCATCACGATCACCGACCGTCAGGGCAATGCCCTGTCGTGGGCGACCTCGGGTGGTGCTGGCTTCAAGGGTTCGCGCAAGTCGACTCCGTTCGCCGCCCAGGTCGCCGCTGAAAGCGCCGGCAAGGTCGCGATCGAATGCGGCATCAAGAACCTGGAAGTGCGTATCAAGGGCCCTGGCCCGGGCCGTGAATCCGCAGTGCGCGCTCTGAACAACCTGGGCATCAAGATCACCCAGATCCAGGACGTGACCCCGGTCCCGCACAACGGTTGCCGTCCGCCGAAGCGCCGTCGCATCTAAGTTGTAGTATAATCTTGCGCTTTCGCCTGGCTTCAGGTGAAAGCGCTGGAAATCACCCGCCAATCACCTTGGCGGGTTTTGTTCTTAAGACCACTGTCTGACCGCATGCAGGTCAGACTAGCGTCCGGCAGTCTGGGACGTCATTGATAAAGGAAATACCGTGGCACGTTATATCGGACCCAAAGCAAAACTCTCCCGCCGCGAAGGCACCGACCTGTTCCTGAAGAGCGCACGCCGCTCGCTGGATTCCAAGTGCAAGCTGGATTCCAAGCCAGGTCAACACGGCCGTACCTCCGGCGCCCGCACTTCCGACTACGGCAACCAGCTGCGTGAAAAGCAGAAGGTCAAGCGCATGTACGGCGTCCTCGAGCGTCAGTTCCGCCGCTACTTCGCCGAAGCCGACCGCCGCAAGGGCAACACCGGCGAAACCCTGCTGAAGCTGCTGGAATCGCGTCTGGACAACGTCGTCTACCGCATGGGCTTCGGCTCGACCCGCGCTGAAGCGCGTCAGCTGGTGTCCCACAAGGCCCTGACCGTGAACGGTCAAGTCGTGAACATCGCTTCCTACTCGGTCAAGGCTGGTGACGTCGTCGCCATCCGCGAAAAGGCCAAGAAGCAAGTGCGTATCGCCGAAGCCCTGTCGCTGGCCGAATCGAACGGTTTCCCGCAGTGGGTTTCCGTGGATTCGAAGAAGCTGGAAGGTACCTTCAAGTCCGCTCCGGACCGTAGCGAAATCGCTGCCGACGTCAACGAATCGCTGATCGTCGAACTGTACTCGCGTTAATCCGCCGTACCGCTGTACCTCTGTGCCCACCTCATGGTGGGCATTTTTCCGAACTGCCATCAGCCTTATCGGTGTAACGAGCCGAGGGTATTGAAAAGGACAATTCATGCAAAACAGTTTGTTGAAGCCCCGCATCATCGAAGTGGAAACACTGGCTCCCGGTCACGCCAAGGTCGTGATGGAGCCGTTCGAGCGCGGTTATGGTCACACCCTGGGCAACGCGCTGCGTCGCGTGCTGCTGTCGACCATGAGCGGTTACGCTCCCACCGAAGTCACCATCGCCGGCGTCGTGCACGAGTACTCCTCGCTGGACGGCGTGCAGGAAGACGTCGTGGATATCCTGCTGAACCTGAAGGGTGTGGTCTTCAAGCTGCACAACCGTGACGAAGTCACCCTGACCCTGAAGAAGGAAGGCGAAGGCGCCGTCCTGGCTTCCGATATCGATCTGCCGCACGACGTCGAACTGATCAACCCGGATCACGTCATCGCCAACCTGACCGGTGGCGGCAAGCTGGACATGCAGATCAAGGTCGAAAAGGGCCGTGGCTACGTGCCGGGCAACGTGCGTCGCCTGTCCGAAGACACCAACAAGACCATCGGTCGCATCATTCTGGACGCGTCCTTCTCGCCGGTGCGGCGCGTGTCCTACGCTGTGGAATCCGCACGTGTGGAACAGCGTACCGACCTGGACAAGCTGGTCATGAACATCGAGACCAACGGCGTCATCACTCCGGAAGAAGCGATCCGCCAGTCGGCCCGCGTGCTGGTTGATCAACTGAACGTGTTCGCTGCCCTGGAAGGCACCGAAGCGACTGCAGAAGCACCGTCGCGCGCACCGCAGGTCGATCCTATCCTGCTGCGTCCGGTGGACGACCTGGAACTGACCGTTCGTTCCGCAAACTGCCTGAAGGCCGAGAACATCTACTACATCGGCGATCTGATCCAGCGCAGCGAAAACGAACTGCTGAAGACCCCGAACCTGGGTCGCAAGTCGTTGAACGAAATCAAGGAAGTCCTGGCTTCGCGTGGCCTGACCCTGGGCATGAAGCTGGAAAACTGGCCGCCGGCCGGTCTGGAGAAGTAATTCCTGCTGCCTGGCTGGCGTGGAGCACCATCCCGCCGGCCAGGCTGGCAAGACGCTGTATCTGTCGTACCCGTCGTACCCGTAGCAATACTTTTATCCGTCATTTACCGGTCCGCGGTCCGGACAGCGAAGCTGGCCTGCCGATAGAAGAACTGGATCAAAACTGTAACCTGAAAGGAAATTACCATGCGTCACCGTCACGGTCTCCGCAAACTGAATCGTACTTCGTCCCACCGTCTGGCCATGCTGCGCAACATGACTGTCTCCCTGCTGCGTCATGAAGCCATCAAGACCACCCTGCCGAAGGCCAAGGAACTGCGCCGCGTCGTCGAGCCGATCCTGACCCTGGGCAAGACCGACACCCTGGCCAACAAGCGTCTGGCCTTCAACCGCCTGCGCGATCGCGAAATCGTCGGCAAGCTGTTCTCCGAACTGGGCCCGCGCTACGCTGCCCGTAACGGCGGCTACCTGCGCATCCTGAAGATGGGCTTCCGTCAAGGCGACAACGCACCGATGGCCTTCGTCGAGCTGGTGGACCGTCCGGAAGTCAGCGACGCCGCTGATGCCCCGACCGCTGAGTAATTCACTCGCTTGTCCGTCTCTGCAGAAAAGCCAGGCTCAGCCTGGCTTTTTTGTTTTTGGTATCCATCTTTCATGGCATGTCCTGATCTTGCATGGCGGCGCGCCGGCACAGTCTGTGGTTGAATACGGCATGCGCAAGGAGATGCTGACATGACCTCGTCCCTGTTGAACCAGCCGCTGCTGGTCCTGGCCAATGTGCCGGATCAGGAGCTCGCCGAAAAGATCGCCACAGCCCTGGTGGAACAAGGGCTGGCAGCCTGCGTCAATATCCTGGCGCCGGTGAGCTCGGTCTATCGCTGGCAAGGCAAGATGCAGCGTGAGAGCGAAATCCCCTTGCTGATCAAGACCACGCAGGCGCGCTACCAGGAGCTGGAGCGGACCATCCTGCAGTTGCATCCCTATGATGTGCCGGAGATCATCGCCTTGCCGCTCACGGCAGGTCTTCCGGCCTACCTCGCCTGGATGCAGGATGAAACCGCCCGGCCATTAAGCCTGTAAGGCAGACAAGGAACTCCGTTGAATCCCATGATGACGCGCCACCCGATTGGCCGGCGCCTGCAGCGCTTGTGGCTGCTCTCCCTGCAGTGTCTGCTGATGCTGGTGGCCACGCTGTCCACGACCGGGGCGCATGCCGCCGAAGATTATCTTCCGCCGGAGCAGGCCTTCCAGCTCAGCGGACGCATGGTCGATGCCGGGACCCTGGAATTGAGCTATCGCATCGCCGATGGCTACTACATGTACCGCGACCGCTTCCACTTCAGCGCCGAGGGTGCGACGCTGGGCGAGCCGCAATTTCCCCCCGGCAAGCGCAAATATGACGACAACTTCCAGAAGGAAGTGGAGACCTATCACCAATCAGTGACGGCCCGCATGCCGGTCAGCGGGGCTGTGGATAGATTTACCGTGGTGGCGGTATCGCAAGGTTGCGCCGACAAGGGGCTATGTTATCCACCGATGACGCTCAAGCTGACCATGTCGCCCCAGGCGACCGGCCAGAGCGTGAGCGCGGGCGGCGGTGATGCGATGCAGGCCACCGGCGGCAGCGATATCGACGGAATTGCCGCCGTACTGAAGAGCGGCAAGCTGTGGCGCATCCTGTCGCTGTTCTTCGTGCTGGGTATCGGCCTCTCCTTCACGCCTTGTGTGCTGCCGATGCTGCCCATCCTGTCCTCGATCATCGTCGGCCAGCAGACTGCCGCCGGCGGTGGCCGCGCTCGCAGCTTCCTGATGTCGGTCGCCTATTCGCTTGGTATGGCCTTGGTCTATACCGCCCTGGGCGTGGCCGCCGGGATGCTGGGCGAGGGCTTGTCGGCCTATCTGCAAAACCCGTGGATGCTGGCCGGCTTTGCGCTGCTGATGGCGGTACTGGCCCTGTCGATGTTCGACGTCTACACGCTGCAGGTGCCGGCCTCCGTGCAATCCCGCCTGTCCTCGGCCTCGGGCAATGGCAGCGGCAAATGGCTGGGCGTGTTCCTGATGGGCGCGATCTCGGCGCTGATCGTCGGTCCCTGCGTGGCCGCGCCGCTGGCCGGGGCACTTCTCTACATCAGCCAGACCGGCAATGTGGTGCTGGGCGGTAGCGCCCTGTTTGCGATGGCGGCCGGCATGAGCGTACCGCTGCTGCTCATCGGTGCGTCTGCCGGCGCCTTGCTCCCGCGCGCAGGCGCCTGGATGGATGCGGTCAAGCGCTTCTTTGGCGTGCTCATGCTGGGTACGGCGCTGTGGATGGTCTCGCCGGTGATCCCGTCCTGGCTGCAGATGGCGGGCTGGGCGATGCTGGGCATCGGCTATGGCGCCTTCCTGCTGTGGTCCCGCCCGGCAGGCTGGATCGCACGTGGACTCGGCCTGGCAGTGGTCACATTGGGTCTGCTGCAACTGGTCAGCGTGGTGACCGGTGGTCGCGACCCATTGGCGCCGCTGTCGCATCTGCGCGCGCAGGGTACCGCGGTGGCCGGCACGGACTTCGTGCGCATCCGTTCCAGCGCCGAGCTGGACGCGGCCCTGCAGCAGAATGCCGCCGGTGAGCGCCGTCCGGTGATGCTGGACTTCTACGCCGACTGGTGCGTTTCCTGCAAGGAAATGGAACGCTTCACCTTCAGTGACCAGCGCGTGAAGGAACGCTTCGGCCAGATGCTGCTGCTGCAGATCGATGTGACCGCCAACAATGCCGATGACCGCGCCATGCTCAAGCGCTTCAATCTCTTCGGTCCGCCCGGGATCATGTTTTTCGATGCGGATGGACGCGAGCTGGTACAACGCCGCGTGATCGGTTACCAAGATGCAGACAAGTTCGTGTCCACGCTGCAAAACCTGTAGAAGCCATTGCGCTGCGTTATTTGGATACCACTTTATAGTCGTTGGCCTGACGCGGGCATCGCGTTATAGTCAGCCTTTCTGTTTTCAACCGTTCAACCAAGGAGACCACCATGACGCTGCGCCTGGGCGATACTGCACCGGATTTCGAGCAAGAATCCTCGATCGGCAAGATCAAATTCCACGACTGGGCGGGTGATTCCTGGGTCGTGCTGTTCTCCCACCCGGCTGACTTCACGCCGGTCTGCACCACCGAGCTGGGCCTGACGGCCAAGCTCAAGCCCGAATTCGACAAGCGCAACGTCAAGGCCATCGCCCTGTCGGTGGACGGTGCCGAAGCCCACAACCAGTGGATCAAGGACATCGAGGAAACCCAGCAGACCGTGGTCGGTTTCCCCATCGTGGCCGACGTCGACAAGAAGGTCGCCGGTCTCTACGACATGATCCACCCCAACCAGTCCGAGACGGCTACGGTGCGTTCGCTGTTCGTCATTGATCCCAAGAAGAAGGTGCGCCTCATCATCACCTACCCGATGAGCACCGGCCGCAACTTCGACGAAGTGCTGCGCGTCATCGATGCCCTGCAACTGACCGATGGCTACACCGTGGCCACCCCGGGTAACTGGAAGGACGGCGACGACGTCATCATCCCGCTGTCGGTCAAGGATGAGGAAGTCATCAAGCAGAAATATCCCAAGGGCTACAAGTCGCCGCGCCCTTACCTGCGCATCACCCCGCAACCGAACAAGTAATCCGGCAAGCGGTCGGCCGGACCAGAGAAAAGCGCTCCTGCGGGAGCGCTTTTTGTTTGGCGCGCACCAGGCCGGGCTCACTCTTGCGGCGCCACCGTGCGCGCAAAGTCGTCGATGAACAGCCGCGCCACCGGGGAGAGCATGGTGCCGTGTCGTGTCACGAGCTGGTAGGGTTCGCTGCGGGTATGCAATTGCAGCGGCAGGATGCGCGTCATGCCGAAACGCGTGCAGAACTGCGCCACGTCCACCGACAGCAGGGCCACGAAATGCGGATTCTTCTGCAGCAGCGACAGCGTGGTGAAGGCCGAGGTGGTCTCCATCAGGTGCAGCGGGAAGCGCAGGTCGGCGTCGTGGAATTCCCGCTCCAGCGTGAGCCGCATCGGCATGTTGGCCGAATACACCACCCATCGCGAATCGGCCAGATCCGCCAGTTGCAGGCTGGATGCTCCGGCCAGGGGATGCTGCACACTGGCCACCACCGCCAGTTGTTCGTCATGGATGTTGAAGGCGTCATACAGGTCCGGGCGCTGGCTGATGCTGGTGCGGCAGATCGCCAGATCCAGCCGGCCCTGGTCGAGCAGGCGCAGCAATCGGGCACTGGTGTCTTCCACGATCTCCACCGACAGCGAGGGATGGCTCTCCAGCAGGCGCGTCAGCGCATCGGTCAACAACGGCACCGCTCCCATGATGGTCCCCACTGCCAGCCGGCCGCCGTGACCTTGCATGATCGACAGCATCTCTTCCCGCAGGTGGGTCAGGTCGGTCTGGATCAGCCTTGCATAGCGGATCACGCAATGGCCCAGCTCGGTGGGCTCCAGCCCGCGGTTGGTGCGGGTAAACAGTTGCACGCCCAGGGTGCTTTCGATCTCCTGCAGCGCCTTGCTGGCGCCGGGCTGGGTCAGGGCCACCTGCTCGGCCGCCTTGAGCAGCGAGCCGTGGTCGGACAGGGCAATCAGAAGCCGTAACTGGCGCAGGTGCAGGCGGGAGGTGATGGAGGCCAGGGAGGGCAGGGTATTGTGCATGGCGTTGATCCTCGAATAGGCCTCCAGTATGAGCTTTGGTTATACCCATATCAACAGCTCTCATTAGCCAAGGGCCGGGCGATGGCTTAGAGTCTCGCTTTCAAAAGCAGGTCGCAGAGGGAAAAGGTCGGGCTCGCAGGACGGCGTCGACACCTTCCAGACCGCGGCCTGGCTGGCGACATCTATGAATCATGGCTATGTAATCGCAGCCTGATTCGAAGCTTAATTGCACCTACCGGTACCCTAATGGCACTCATCAACTACATCACCCAAGTCCAGTTCGACTACGGCGCACTGGCGCTGCTGCAGCAGGAATGCGATCGCATCGGCATCAAGAAGCCGCTGGTGGTCACCGACATGGGCATCCGCAATGCCGGTCTGCTGGACAAGGTCCTGGCGCAGCTCAAGGAGGGCAGTGCGGCCGTGGTCTACGACCAGACCCCGCCCAACCCCAACGAAGCTGCCGTACGTGCGGCCGTGGCGCTGTTCCGCGAGCAGGGCTGCGACGGTATCGTGGCCGTGGGCGGCGGCTCTTCCATCGACCTGGCCAAGGGCGTGGCGGTCTGCGCTACCCATGAGGGACCGCTGAAGTCGTTCGCCCTGATCGAGGGCGGCCTGTCCAACATCACCGCCCGAACCGCCCCGGTGATCGCCATCCCGACCACCGCCGGCACCGGCAGCGAAGTCGGCCGTGGCGCCATCCTGATCCTGGACGACGGCCGCAAGGTCGGCATCATCTCGCCCTACCTGGTGCCCCGTCTGGCCATCTGCGACCCCGAACTGACGCTGGGCCTGCCGCCGCTGATGACCGCCGCCACCGGCATGGACGCCATCGCCCACTGCCTGGAAACCTTCATGGCGCCGTCCTTCAACCCGCCCGCCGATGGTATCGCGCTGGATGGCCTGTGGCGCGCCTGGGCGCATATCGAACGCGCCACCCGCGAGCCGGGCGACCGCGAAGCACGACTCAACATGATGAGTGCCTCGATGCAGGGCGCCATGGCCTTCCAGAAGGGCCTAGGTTGCGTGCACAGCCTGTCGCACTCGCTGGGTGGCATCAATCCCAAGCTGCACCACGGCACCCTCAATGCCATCTTCCTGCCGGCCATCATCGCCTTCAACGAAAGCGCGCCGACCATGGTCAAGGACAACAAGATGGCGCGCATGGCCCATGCCATGGGCCTGGCCAGCGGTGCCGAGATCGGCCCGGCGATCCGCGACATGAGCCGTCGTCTCGGCTTGCCGGCCGGCCTGGGTGAACTGGGTGTGAGCGAGTCCATGTTCCCGCAGATCATCAAAGGCGCGCTGGCCGACCACAGCCACAAAACCAATCCGCGCGAGGCCTCGGAACAGGATTACCTGCAGATGCTGCAGCAATCCATGTGATGGCCGACAATGACCGGCGCAGGGCAGCGGCCACGGCCGGCCTGTCCCGCAAGTCCCCCTCAGCCGCTCCCGCATTGCGCGGGCGCGGCTCTCATGCCTGACCCGAACCCGGGCGGCATCAACGAAACCAGCAGGAGCACATCGTGAGCTACAAGATCCTTGGACACAACTACATCGGCGGCCAGCGCAGCGGTCAGGGCGACGTCGCCCTGCATAGCGTGGACGCGACCACCGGCGCGCTCTTCGAGACCCCCTTCCTGACCGCTACCGAAAACGAAGTGGCTGCCGCCGTGGATGCGGCCGAGAAGGCCTATCCGCTGTACCGCGCCACCACCTCGCAACAGCGCGCCCAGTTCCTGGAAGCCATCGCCGACGAGATCGATGCCCTGGGTGACGATTTCCTCGCCGCCGTGGCCCGTGAAACCGCCCTGCCGGCCACGCCGCGCCTGGCCGGTGAACGCGCCCGCACCAGCGGCCAGATGCGCCTGTTCGCCAAGGTCCTGCGCCGTGGCGACTTCTACGGTGCGCGCATCGATACCGCCTTGCCGCAGCGCCAACCGCTGCCGCGCCCGGACATCCGCCAATACAAGATCGGCGTGGGTCCGGTGGCCGTGTTCGGTGCCAGCAACTTCCCGCTGGCCTTCTCGGTGGCCGGTGGTGATACCGCCGCCGCCCTGGCAGCAGGCTGCCCGGTGGTCTTCAAGGCCCACAGCGGCCACCTGGTGACCTCCGAACTGGTGGCCGATGCCATCGAGCGCGCCGTCAAGAAGACCGGCATGCCGGCCGGTACCTTCAACATGGTCTATGGCGACCGCGTGGGCGCCCAGCTGGTCAAGAGCGCCGGCATCCAGGCAGTCGGCTTCACCGGCTCGCTGCGTGGCGGCCGTGCCCTGTGCGACATGGCGGCTGCCCGTCCGCAACCGATTCCGGTGTTTGCCGAGATGTCCAGCATCAACCCCATCATCCTGATGTCGGAAGCACTGAAGGTACGCGGTGACGCCATTGCCAAGGACCTGGCCGGTTCGGTCACGGTCGGCGTGGGTCAGCTGTGCACCAGCCCGGGCCTGCTGCTGGGCGTGCGTTCGCCCGAGCTGACCGCCTTCATCGAAAAGCTGTCGGCGGCCTTCGGCGGCAGCAATCCGGCCACCATGCTCAACAGCGGCGGCCTGACCCACTACAACGGCGGTGTCGCGCGCCTGACCCAGTTGCCGGGCGTGAAGGTGATCGCCACCGGCGGCACCAGCTACACCCAGGCCGTGCCGCATCTGTTCAAGGCTGACGCCGCGCTGCTGTTCTCCAAGGAAGCACCGCTGGAAGAGGAAGTCTTCGGCCCCTCCACCGTCATCGTCGAACTGGAAAGCCGCGAGCAGCTGCTGGACTTCGCCGCCAAGATGAACGGCCAGCTGACCGCCACCCTGCAAGCCGAGATCGGTGATCTGCAAGGCAACCAGGACCTGATCGCGATCCTGGAACAGAAGGCCGGCCGCCTGCTGCTGAACGGCTTCCCGACCGGTGTCGAGGTGTGTGATGCGATGGTTCACGGTGGCCCCTATCCGGCCACCTCGGATGCCCGTGGCACCTCGGTCGGTACGCTGGCCATCGAGCGCTTCCTGCGTCCGGTGTGCTACCAGAACTACCCCGACGCGATGCTGCCGGCACCGCTGCAGAACGCCAACCCGCTGGGCCTGATGCGCCTGGTCGATGGCGAGCAGACCCGCGCCACCGTCGCCTGATCCAGCACGTTGCAGCACCCGGACCGGCGCCCTGGCGTCGGTCCTGTTCCACCTTCCCCGCACTCGATTGCGGGGTCGCAACAACACTATCCCAAGACCCCAAGAGGAGGAGACCCATGATTACATCCATCCGGCGCGCTGCGCTGTCTGCCGCTGTCTGCGCGCTGTTCGGCGCGGCCACCATCCCTTCCGCACAGGCGGCGGGCGACACCATCAAGATCGGCTTCATCACCGACATGTCCGGCACCTATGCCGACTTCGACGGCCAGGGCGGCGTCGAGGCGATCCGCATGGCCATCGCCGATGCCGGCGGCACCATCAACGGCAAGAAGGTGGAACTGGTCTTTGCCGACCACCAGAACAAGGCCGACATCGCCGCCAACAAGGCGCGTGAGTGGTTCGACCGCGACGGCGTGGACATGCTGGTCGGTGGCGTGAACTCGGCGGCCAGCCTGGCCACGGGCAAGGTGGCGGGCGAAAAGAAGAAGGTCTTCATCTCGGTCGGCGCCGGCACCACCCGCCAGACCAACGAGGAATGCAACGCCTACACCATCCAGTACGCCTACGACACCACGGCCCTGGCGCGCGGCACGGGGGCAGCCATCACCCGTCAGGGCGGCAAGTCCTGGTACTTCCTGACGGCCGACTATGCCTTCGGCACCTCGCTGGAAAAAGACACCAGCGATGTCGTCAAGAGCAATGGCGGCAATGTCGTGGGCGCCACCCGGGTCCCGCTGGCGACCTCGGATTTCTCGTCCTTCCTGCTGCAGGCGCAATCCTCCAAGGCCCAGATCCTCGGGCTGGCGGTGGCTGGCGGCGACGTCATCAATGCCATCAAGGCGGCCAATGAATTCGGCGTGAACAAGACCATGAAGCTGGCGGGCCTCCTGATCTTCATCAACGATACCCACTCGCTGGGCCTGCAGCTCACGCAAGGGATGTACCTCACCGATGGCTGGTACTGGGACCTCAACGACCAGAGTCGCGCCTGGGCCAATCGCTACTTCATGAAGATGAAGAAGATGCCGTCCATGTTCCAGGCTGGCGATGCCTCGGCCGTGGGCCAGTATCTGAAGGCGGTGAAGGCCGTAGGCAGTACCGATCCGGACCAGGTCATGGATTACCTGCGCAAGAACCGCATCAACGATTTCTTCACCAGCAATGGCGTGGTGCGTCCGGATGGCCGCATGGTGCATGACATGTATCTGATGGAGGTGAAGAAACCTTCAGAATCCAAGCGCCCCTGGGATTATTACAAGCTGGTGCAGACGATTCCCGGCGAGCAGGCCTACATGACCAAGGCCGAATCCAAGTGCGCGCTCTGGAAATAAGCCAGCGCCGTTATTGAAAGACCAGCAGGGCGCCGCCCGTGAGTGCGCCGCCCGCCCCTTTTTGAGCAGAAAGTCTGATGTGGATCGGACCATGTTCTACGCATCCCGGGTGACCGGGGTGCGTTTTTTTTCGCCCGGACGCTGTGCTCTCAGGCGCGGCGCGGTACCTGCGGACGCATGGCCACGCCAAGGCGGTTCCAGGCGTTGATGATGGCCACTGCGAAGGTCAGGTTGGCGATCTCGGCCTCGCTGAAGTGCTGTTGCAGCAGGGCGAAAGCAGCATCGTCCTTCTCGCCATCCTGCTGGTGCAGATAGGTGAAGCGTTCGGCCCAGTTCAGCGCGGCGCGCTCCTGTTCGGTGAAGAAGGGGATTTCGCGCCAGGCGGCCAGGGTGTTGAGGCGCTGCTGGTCTTCGCCATTCTTGAGCAGGTCATGCGAGTGCATGTCGGCGCAGAAGGCGCAACCGTTGAGTTGGGAGACGCGCAGGAATACCAGTTCCAGCAGCTTGGGATCGACCCCGCTCTGGTGTACCGCTTCGCTGGCCTTGAGCAGGGCGTTGAAGGCGGGGGCGGCGAGCTTGGCGTGGGGCAGACGTTGCTTGAAGTCGGACATGACAATTCTCCATCAGTGGGTGAGGTGACAGCGGCGCGAATCGCCGGTGTTCCTCCACTAGACGGAGCGGGGTGTCGTGTTGTGACAGTTTTCGGAAAAAAGAAGCGAAATAATCTTCAGGCCGGGTCCAGCTGCTGACGGGCAATGGCCGCCAGCTTGTCCGGATTGCGGACCACGTAGATCTCGCGAATGCGCCCGTCCTCGGTTTCCAGCACCTGGGCCGATTCCAGCGTGCCATCGACGTAGCGCAGCAGGCCCGGCGTGCCGTTGACCGAGGCTGCACGATAGGCGATGCGCTCGCCGAAGCGGCGCAGGTTGGCGTAGTACAGCCAGGAGATGCGCTCGGCGCCGGCCAGCGGATGGGGGAAGGAAGCGACCTTGCCACCGCCGTCGCCGATCAGGCGGGCATCCTCGGCCAGCAGGCCTAGCATGGCGTCGCGCTGGCCACTCTGGACCGCTTGCATGAACTTTTCCAGCAACAGGGCGTGGGTTTCGCGGGTGACCGGACTGGAGGCCGCGCGCAGGGTGGTGCGCGGGGTCACGCTGCCGGGCGCGCCGGCCGATTTGGCATCATGGCGCGACAGGCGTTCGCGGGCGCGGTGCACCAGCTGGCGACAGCTGGCCTCGGATTTCTGCAGGATGGCGGCGATGTCGGGGTAGTCGTTGTCGAATACTTCGCGCAGCAGGAAGGCGGCGCGCTCCTCGGGTTTGAGGCGCTCCAGCAGCAACAGGTAGGCAAAGGACACATCGCTATGCTGCTCCAGCAGCGCCTCCGGCGAAGGCGCCAGGCTGGCCTGGCCGTACAGGTCGATCTCGGCGGCCGGCTCGGCCAGGTCCACCAGGGGTTCCGGCAGCCAGTGGCCGACGTAGTGCTGGCGCTCCTGCTGCAGCTGGCGCAGGCGATCGATGCACAGCCGCGTCACCACCGTCACCAGCCAGGCCTCGGCCGATTCCAGTTGCTGCCGGTCCTGGGCATGCCAGCGCAGCCAGGCGTCCTGCAGTACGTCTTCGGCATCGCTGCGCGAGGCCAGCATGCGGTAGGCCACGCCGAACAGGCGCGGCCGGTGACGGGTGAAGAGGTCGAGATCGTCTGCCATCAGCGCAGCCGGCGGGTGCCGAGGATCAGCCCTGCTTGAGCTTGCGCGCGATGTCCAGCGCGAAGTAGGTCAGCACGCCATCGGCGCCGGCGCGCTTGAAGGCCATCATGGCTTCCATCATGGTCTTGTCGTGATCCAGCCAGCCGTTCTGGGCGGCGGCCTTGATCATCGCGTATTCGCCGCTGACCTGGTAGGCGAAGGTGGGCACGCGGAATTCGTCCTTCACGCGGCGTACGATGTCCAGGTAAGGCATGCCCGGCTTGACCATCACCATGTCGGCGCCTTCCTTGAGGTCCAGTGCCACTTCGCGCAGGGCCTCGTCGCTGTTGGCCGGGTCCATCTGGTAGGTGGCCTTGCTGCCCTTGCCCAGGTTGGCGGCCGAGCCGACCGCATCGCGGAAGGGGCCGTAGAAGGCCGAGGCATACTTGGCCGAGTAGGCCATGATGCGGGTGTAGATGTGGCCCTTGGCTTCCAGCATGGCGCGGATGGCGGCGATGCGGCCGTCCATCATGTCCGAGGGGGCGACCACGTCCACGCCGGCATCGGCCTGGGTTTGCGCCTGCCTGACCAGCAGCGCGAGGGTTTCATCGTTGAGGATGTAGCCGGTCTCGTCCAGCACGCCGTCCTGGCCGTGGCTGGTGTAGGGGTCCAGGGCGACGTCGCAGAGAATGCCCAGCTCGGGGAAGCGGTCCTTGAGCGCGCGTACCACGCGCGGCACCAGTCCGTCCGGGTTGGTGGCTTCGATGCCATCGGGCGTCTTCAGGGCCGGATCGATCACCGGGAACAGCGCCAGCACCGGCACGCCCAGCTTCACGCATTCTTCGGCCACCGGCAGCAGCGCGTCCAGCGACAGGCGTTCCACGCCCGGCAGCGAGGCCACGGGAGTGCGCAGGTTCTGACCTTCCTGCACGAATACCGGATAGATCAGGTCGGCGCTGGTGATGACGTTTTCGGCCATCAGCGCGCGCGAGAAGGCATCGCGGCGCATGCGGCGCATGCGCAGGGCAGGGTAGGCGGCGTTGGAACTGAAATCGGTCAAGGACATAGGTTGGCTTTCAAAAAATAGATGTTATTTGACGCTATCTTGAAATATTTTCTAGGCAAATATCGCTAACTTCGGAAAATTGCCTGCTTAGATTCGCGCGGCGCACAACTTTCCCTCGGTATGGCTTATCTTTGCTGCGGGTAATTCATTTGCCCCCCGCTTCCCCTTCCCTCCCTGAGCGGGGCCGATCGCGCTAGCGAAAGGCGTTCTGCCCCGGAGAATATCCCTGTTCTCCGGGGTTTTTTTTCGTCGTGACGTTTTACCCCGGTCCGAAGGATGTCGCCTTGTCGGCGATCAGGCTTGCTGCGTGCCCTGATCCTGGGCGACGCCGTCCTCGGCCACCGCCGCTGCGGTGGCAGGCTGGTTCAGGCCGGCCAGTTCCACGATCTTGTCGTTGGCCTCTTCCAGACCGGTCCGCTTGAGGGCGGAAAACAGTTGCACCGTGAACGGGAAGGGCTGGCCGTTTTCATCGACGTAGCTCTGCAGGTAGGTCTGGGCCTGGCGCAGGGCGTTGGTGGACTCATTGCGGTTGAGCTTGTCGGCCTTGCTCAGAATGCAATGGATGGGTTTGCCGGTCGGCGCGAACCACTCGATCATCTGGATATCCAGGTCGGTGAAGGGGCGGCGCGAATCGACGATCATTACCAGCGCTGCCAGCTGTTCGCGCTGGCGCACATAGTCGCCCAGCAGGGCTTGCCAGTGGTGCTTGGCCGAGCCGGACACTTCGGCATAGCCATAGCCGGGCAAGTCCACCAGCATAGCGCGGATGTCATCCGGGCGCGCCTCGTCGTTGCGGTGCTGCCCGACGTGGGCGCCGCCGATGGAGAAATAGTTGATGTGCTGGGTGCGGCCCGGCGTCTTGGAGGCGAAGGCCAGGCGCTTCTGGTTGCACAGTACGTTGATGGCACTGGACTTGCCGGCATTGGAACGCCCGGCGAAGGCGATCTCCGGTACGCTGGTCTTGGGCAGGTCCCGCAGGTGATTGACGGTGGTGAAGAAACGGGCTTGCCAAAGTTGCGACATGGTGGGGGGAAATCCGAAAGAGGAGGGAAAAACGCGGAGAAGCTATTGTACAATGGCCCGAAACCCAACGCCTCGTTGACGCCGGGCAAGTAAAAAATATGGCGGCCATTGGAGACAGGTCAAACGACGGGCATTTGGTTTAGGGGCAGCTAGCCGCCGAACGGGCAAAATCTCTCAATTCCACAATAAGTATTAGGGTGACGAATGAACCGTGCCTTTTCCCCACTGTTGTACTCCGTTTTTGCTGCCATCCTGGCAGTGGCCAGCGCAGCCCACGCGGCTGACGACAAGAAGACCCCGATCAAGGCCGATCCTGCCAAGGGCGAAGCGCTCTACACCAATGGCGACAATGCGCGCAACATCGTGGCCTGCGTGTCCTGCCACGGCGCGGCGGGCAATTCGACCATCACCCAGAATCCCAAACTGTCCGGCCAGCATGAGGCCTACATCGCCAAGCAGTTGCTGAACTTCCGTACCCCGGATCGCAACAACCCGGTGATGTCGCCGATGGCCAAGGCCTTGTCCGACGAGGACATCCACAACGTCGCGGCTTATCTGGCCACCCAGGCGCCCAAGCCCGGCGCGGCCAAGAACAAGGACACCATCGACCTGGGCAAGCACATCTGGCGCGGTGGCATCGCCGCCAAGAATGTGCCGGCCTGTGCCGGCTGCCACAGCCCCAATGGTGCCGGCATCCCGGCCCAGTATCCGCGCCTGGCCGGCCAGCACCAGGATTACACGGTGGCCCAGTTGACTAACTTCCGCGGCGGCGCGCGTACCAACAGCGTGCAGATGACCAGCATTGCCGAACGCCTGTCGGACAAGGAAATCAAGGCAGTGGCCGATTACATCGCCGGCCTGAAATAAGCCATCTGCGGGATTGCGCAGAGGGATGGCAAGATCAAAGGCGGCCCCGTGCCGCCTTTTTTCATCGGCTTCATTGGCCCTCCCTTTGCCTCCATGTGCCTTCACCTGCCTTGATGCAGGTCGTGGCATTCCGGGCCCGCCTGGCCGAAGATATCGCCCGTCGCGCTGGTCCGGCTGCGGCCCAGCGCGCCGACATACCCGGATGGCGTTGGCGCCTATTGCCGATGGCATATCACGGACTTTCTCCCGGAGCGGTAAAATCCGGGTTCGCATCGCTTTGCCGACCGGCAAGGTGCCCCCCAGGTAAGCGGAACCGGCAGGCCCGGTCCGGTAAGGCAGGAATATGACGACGGGCAGCAGTACCCAAGGAATCCAGATCAGGACCCGCCAGCGCTGGTTGGGAGAGGCGGTCGAACTGATCTCATCGATGCGCTTTGCCATCAGCCTGTTGACGCTGATCGCCATCGCCTCGGTGATCGGTACGGTGATGAAGCAGAACGAGCCGATGCCCAACTACGTCAACCAATTCGGCCCGTTCTGGTTTGAGATCTTCGCCAAGGTGGGTCTGTACGCGGTCTACTCGGCCTGGTGGTTCCTGCTGATCATGGGTTTCCTGGTGCTGTCGACCTCGCTGTGCATCGCCCGCAACGGTCCCAAGATGCTGCGCGACGCCAAAAGCTGGCGCGACAACGTGCGCGAGCAGTCGCTGCGCAATTTCCATCACAAGCACGAGTGGCAGAGCGGCGAGTCGCCGGCCGAGGCTGCGGCCCGACTGGTGCGGCAGGTGGCGTCCAAGGGCTACAAGACCAAGCTGGCCGACCGGGATGGCGCAATGCTGCTCGCGGCCAAGCAGGGTGCGGCCAACAAGTGGGGCTATATCTTCGCGCACGCGGCCATCGTCATCATCTGCCTGGGTGGCTTGCTCGACTCGGATCTGCCGATCCGCTTCCAGCAGTGGTTCTATGGCAAGCAGGCCTTCGCCGGCAATGGCATCATTTCCGAGATTCCTGAGCGCTATCGCCTGGGCCTGAACAACCCGACCTTCCGCGGCAATACGCTGATCCCGGAAGGCTCCAGCAGCAGCACGGCCATCATCCCGCAAAAGGATGGCGTGATGATCCAGGACCTGCCCTTCACCATCACGCTCAAGCGCTTCATCATCGATTTCTACTCCACCGGCATGCCCAAGCTGTTCGCCAGCGAAGTGGTGGTGCGCGACCATGAGACCGGCCGCGATACCGCCGCCACCATCAAGGTCAACGAGCCGCTGATCTACAAGGGCGTGGCGATCTACCAGTCCAGCTTCGAGGACGGTGGCAGCAAGCTCAAGCTGGTCGGCTATCCGATGCGGGGCGGTGCCAACGGTCGTTTCGAACTGGCCGGCGAGGTCAACGGCACCACTGCGCTGCCCACCGCGCTGGGCGACTACACCATCGAATGGAGCGGCTTCCGTCCCTTCAATGTGGAAAACATGCAGGCTGCGGCCTCGGGCTCCACTGCCGGCTCCACCTCGGGTGATGCACGCGCGGTCAACGTCGGCAAGAACGTCAATCGCGGCTTCATCGAGGGCCTGGACAAGCACCTTGGCTCCAGTGCCAAGAATGCCAACAGCAAGGACTTCAAGAACGTCGGCCCGAGTGTGCAATACAAGTTGCGCGACAAGACCGGCCAGGCCCGCGAGTATTTCAACTACATGCAGTCGCTGCCCATCGACGGCGCCGATGTCTTCCTGGCCGGCATGCGCGAGCAGCCCGACCAGCCTTTCCGCTACCTGCGCATCCCGGCCGACGACAATGACAGCGTGGCCGAGTGGATGCGCCTGCGCGCCGCCCTGGCCAATCCGGCGCTGCGCGAGGAAGCCGCCCGTCGCTATGCCCAGCAGGCCATCAGCGGCGGGCGCGAAGCCTCGCCGGTGCTGCGCGAGCAGCTGCAGCAGTCGGCGCTGCGCGGCCTGTCCATCTTCGCCGGTGACGGCAAGGTGTCCGGCTATATCGCCGTGACCCGCTTCCTGGAGCAACTGCCGTCGGCCGAACAGGAAAAGGCCGCCGATATCTTCATGAAGATCCTCAACGGCAGCATGTGGGAGCTCTGGCAGGCGGCCCGCGCCAAGGATGGCCTGGCGGCGGTGAGCAGCGACGAGAAGCATGGTCGCTTCCTGCAGCTTTCCATCAATGCACTGGCTGATGCCGCCTTCTATCCGGCCCCGGTGTTCCTGCAACTATCGGGCTTCCAGGAGATCAAGGCATCGGTGCTGCAGGTGACGCGTTCGCCGGGCAAGAAGGTGGTCTACCTGGGCTGTCTGTTCCTGGTGCTGGGCGTGTTCGCGATGCTGTACATCCGCGAGCGCCGTCTGTGGATCTGGATCAAGCCGGCCGCCGATGGCCAGGGCAGCCAGGCGCTGATGGCCATGAGCACCCAGCGCCGTACGCTGGACTTCGACAAGGAATTCGAGCAGATGAAGGGCCGCCTCTCGGGGGCGGCATCGCCGGTCGCAACCGGAACCGGTAAAGATTGAACATGCGATTGAACATGCCGCCGACGTATGGTGGTTATCATCCGGGGCAGATCAGCGCGCCAGCCGCTTTGGCTGGCACCGCCCGGGACAGCAGCAGTGGAGAACACAATGGAACTGACCCAAGCAAACCAGGCCTATTCTGAAGAACAGGGCTTCTTCCGTCGCCTTGGCATCGTCGACTGGCTCTACGCCGCCCTGCTGGTGGCCGGCGCGCTGTACGCCTTCGGGCGCTTCGGCGCCTACATGGATTACTACGAGAAGGCGGTGCTGCTGCTGGCCGCGCCCACCTTCGCCTGGCTGGGCTGGCACTGGAAGCCGGTACGCCTGCTGATGGTGGTGATCGCGGTGCTCTCCCTGGGCGCGATTGCCATGTACGGCGGCGCCCTGGAGCTGGCCGACAAGAAGTTCTTCCTGAAATACATGCTCTCCAGCCAGTCCGCCATTCTCTGGATGAGCGCGCTGTTCTGCCTGTCCACCCTGTTCTACTGGGGCGGCCTGGCCACCACCGCCGGCACCGGCAACGCGATCGGCTCGCGCCTGTGCTGGGCGGCCGTGGTGCTGGGCTTTACCGGGCTGATGGTGCGCTGGTACGAGTCCTACCTGATCGGGCCGGACGTGGGCCACATCCCCATTTCCAACCTGTATGAAGTCTTCGTCCTGTTCTGCCTGATCACGGCACTGTTCTACCTGTATTACGAAGAACGCTACGCCACCCGCCAGTTGGGTGCCTTCGTGCTGACCGTCATCACGGCGGCGGTGGGCTTCCTGATGTGGTATACCGTCTCGCGGGATGCGGCCGAGATCCAACCCCTGGTACCGGCGCTGCAAAGCTGGTGGATGAAGATCCACGTTCCGGCCAATTTCATCGGTTATGGCACCTTCGCCCTGGCCGCCATGGTGGCCGTGGCCTATCTGCTGCGCGAGCGTGGCTACCTGGCCGATCGCCTGCCGCCGCTGGAGGTGCTGGATGATGTGATGTACAAGGCCATTGCCGTCGGTTTCGCCTTTTTCACCATCGCCACCATCCTGGGTGCGCTGTGGGCGGCCGAAGCCTGGGGCGGCTACTGGTCGTGGGACCCGAAGGAAACCTGGGCGCTCATCGTCTGGCTCAACTACGCGGCCTGGCTGCACATGCGCCTCATGAAGGGCCTGCGCGGCCGTGCTGCGGCCTGGTGGGCGCTGGTCGGCCTGCTGGTGACGACCTTCGCTTTCCTGGGAGTCAATATGTTCCTCTCGGGCCTGCATTCCTACGGCGAACTTTGATGGCGTCGGCGGCTCCTTGATCAGGGCGGCCTCGCCCCCTTGAACCATAAGGAGCAAGCATGAACGACAGCACCCTGACGCCGGAACTGGTCATCTTCGATTGCGACGGCACCCTGGTCGACAGCGAAGTGGTGGCGGCGCGGGCCTGGTCCGAGTACGTGGCCAACTATGGCGTGAGCCTGAGCGCGGAAGAAGCGCTGGCGCGCTTTCGCGGCGTCAGCATGAAGTGGTGCATTTCCCACATCGAACAATTGCACGGCCAGGCGCTGCCCGCCCATTTCGAAGAGGAATTGCGCGCGCTGATGGGCAGCCTGCTGGAGCAGCACCTGCAGCCGATCAGCGGTGCCGTGGAGATGCTGGAAAAGCTGCACCTGCCCTTCGCCCTGGCCTCCAACGCGCCGCATCACAAGATCGAGTTGTGCCTGCGCGTCACCGGCCTGCTGCCGCATTTCGCCGGGCGTATCTTCAGCGCCTACGATGTGCAGCGCTGGAAACCCGATCCCGCGCTCTTCCTGTTTGCCGCCGAACGCCTGGGCGTGCCGCCGCAGCGCTGCGCCGTGGTGGAGGACAGCCTGCCGGGCGTACAGGCGGGTCTGGCGGCCGGCATGAAGGTGATCGCCCTGCAGGAGCATGCGCCGCACCCGGAGCTGCCCGCCGGTGTGGCCATTATCACCCACCTCGGGCAACTGCATGCGCAGCTTGCCTGAGCGCGCAGGCTTTCCAAGCAATGGCCGGCTTCGGTAAGATCACTCACACTTTTCACCCTGGGTAACCTTGGAAAGCATGCTCCACCCCATCGACCGCGAACGGCAGATCATCTATTGCGACCGGGCCATCGAAGTGCGCCCCCTGGGTTTGCGCGAAGCGCCGGCATTGTTCGACGCCGTGCGCCAATCGATGCAGGCGATCAGCCAGTGGGAGGCCTGGTGCACCCCGGATTACAGTCTGACGGACGCCAAGCTGTTCCTGCAGCGCGCCATCGAGCAATGGCAGGTCCATGCTGCCTATGACTTCAACATCATCGATCGTACCAATGGCCTGGTGATCGGGTCGGTTGCCGTCAATCAGGTCAGCCAGCTGAACCAGATGGCCAACCTGGGCTACTGGATCCGTGAAGGCTATACCGGCCGCGGCATCGCCGCCGTGGCGGCCCGGGCCGCGGCCGCCTTCGCCTTTGCCAAGACCGGCCTCACCCGCCTGGAGATCGTGGCCCAGGCCGGCAATCTGCGCAGCCAGCGGGTCGCGGAGAAAACCGGGGCGACATTGGAATGCCTGGCCCGCAATCGCCTGGTATTTCATGGCGAGCCACGCGATGCCACCGTCTTTTCACTGGTCCCAAGCGACCTGGGACGGCCGGTACCGGTGCATACCTAGCCCTGTCGCATCCCTCGATAAAAATGCCGACAAGTAATCTTCTGTCGCTTTTTCGTCGTCTGAACTGAAATAAAGATACGTTTCGCAACAAAATTTTTGATCAGTCTTTGGTCAGAAAACCTGCACAATCCCGCCCATTCTGACAGCGCTGTCAGCCTTGATGGCTGCGGGTTTGCGCCGTTTTTGCGGGGCCGCATAAAAAGATTGTTGTGAAGTAATTTCGATTTGGCTGACAAAATACTGACTTTTCACGTATTCCAAATCGCTGCTCGGGCGTTACATAGCTAAAGCGCTGTCAAGAAACGTAGCGCTTTGTGTATCTGGAGCAGTTTCCCGGAATCAGGCAGCAAGCAAGATCTTCCGGGGCGCTGCGTGTTCTCCCGAAAAAAACTCAGGACGGGAGAACGTTGAGCGTCAGCGACGTAAGAGGAAATACGATGCAAGCCATACAACGCAACAAGACCACGAACAATAATCACGCCGGCCGCGCCGCCCAACAATACGTCATGGGCGGGGAAGCGCGCACTTCCCGCCTGGCCAAGCGCCTCAAGGGTGCCGAGGCGGTACATCAGGACGATGATTGCAACGCGCGTTACGACAAGATCTCCAAGCAGATGGATGACGCGCTGGAGGGCGGTTCGCCCCAGCGCTTCAAACGTCCCAAGATGGAAAGCGACATCATCGCGCGTTGATGCCTGCACAATGAAAAACAGCCGGAGGCAGGTCTGCTCCGGCTGTCATTTTCTCCAGCATGGGCCGCTGGCGTGAGGTTTCTGAATTTTCGCCACGCAGCCCCGGGGGCCAAGCCTGGAGGTCCAGGCCTAGAGATTTTCCTCGCGCGGGTCCCGTGCCAGCAGCCGGGCAACCATTTCCTGCACCGAAACGCCATCGAACAGGGCCGCCGCCACCGCATCGGTGATCGGCATGTCGACGCCTTTTTCGCGTGCCAGTGCGCGCACCGCCTGTGCACAACGCACGCCTTCGGCAACGTGACCCAGCTCGGTCACGATATCTTCCAGCTTCTTGTTCTGCGCCAGCCCCAGCCCCACACGGCGGTTGCGGGAGAGGTCGCCGGTGCAGGTCAGGATCAGGTCGCCTACGCCTGAGAGTCCCATGAAGGTCTCGGGACGCCCGCCTAGCGCCACCCCCAGCCGGGTGATCTCTGCCAGACCGCGGGTGATCAGCGCAGCACGGGCATTCAATCCCAGTTGCAGGCCATCGGCCACGCCAGTGGCGATGGCCAGGATGTTCTTGACCGCGCCGCCAATCTCCACCCCCACCAGGTCATCGCTGGAATAGATGCGGATATTGTTGCCATGTACAGCCTTGACCACGCGTTCGCACAGGGCCGCGTCGGCACCGGCGATGGTCAGCGCGCAAGGCAGGCCGCGCGCCACTTCCTGCGCAAAGGATGGCCCCGACAGCACGCCGGCCGGCAGGTCGCTGCCCAGGACCTCCTGCACGACCTGATGCGGCAACAGTCGCGTGCCTTCTTCCAGCCCCTTGCACAGCCAGACCAGGTTGGGAATCGCGTGATGGCGCAGATGGCCCGCCAGTTCACGCAGGCCGGAGACCGACGAGGCGGCGATCAGCAGCGACTCGGCCGGGTCGGCGCAGACGTGCTGTACGGCGGCGTCGAAATCGGAACTGACCTGCAGCTCCGGCGGCAGTGCAAATCCGGGCAGGTAGAGGCGGTTTTCGCGCTGCTGGTCGGCTTCCTGCATGGCCTGGGCATTGCGGCCCCACAGCACGACCTGATGCTTGCGCGCCAGCGGGATGGCCAGCGCGGTTCCCCATGCGCCGGCGCCCAGAATGGTGATCTTCATGGCAGGTCCGTTCAGTCGCCCCAGACGTCGCCGGCCTTCACGAAGCCGCTCTGGCCATCGCGATGGCGCACCTTGACCCAGCCGTTGTTGGGGCTCTCCAGCATTTCCAGCAGCACCGACTTGTCGGCGCTGAAGACCACCGGGCTGCTTTCATCGGCCGCATTGAAGATGCGGGCGTTGGTCGCCGACACCACCAGCATGCGCTTGGGCGTGAGGGTCTTGGACTGGACCCAGGAAAGGGTCCCGGCGGCATCCCTGACCTTGCTCCATTCGCCATAGGTCAAGACCACTTCCACCGGCATGCCACGCGGCGCAACGTAGACGCGACGACCTTTCTCGGAAGGGGCGTCGTACATGATGGCGGGGGCCGCACCGACCGACTTGAAGTCCAGGGCCAGGGCATCCTTGGCCATGAAGGCGCCGAGCAGGGTGGCGGAAAGAATCAGGGACAGGCGTTTCATTGAGAAAGTCTCCGCAGAAGGGAAAGCGCCGCAGCGTGGGCTGCGGCGGCTTGGTGTCGTGCCGGCAGGCCGCAGGGGATGCGGCCGTCCGGCAGGCGGACAAGTGCTGAAAGCAGGATGGTGAAACCGGATCAGTTGACGGCGGTGGAGCCGTTGTTGACCAGGGTCGCGCCTTGCTGCTCGGCCAGCGCCTGCAGGCGCTGCTGGTAGAACACCTCGAAGTTGATCTCGGCCAGGTGCACCGGCGGGAAACCGGCGCGGGTGATGGCGTCGGCGATGTTGGCGCGCAGGTACGGGTAGATGATGTTGGGGCAGCCGATACCCAGCAGCGGGTCCAGCTGTTCGGCGGGCACGTTGCGGATCTCGAAGATACCGGCTTGCTTGCCCTCGACCAGGAAGGCGACCTTGTCCTTGACCTTGGCGGTCACGGTGATGGTCACGGTCGATTCGAAGACGCCTTCAGCCAGCGCCTCGGCACCGACGTCCACCGACACTTCGATCGAGGGGGCTTCCTGTTCCAGGAAGATGGCCGGCGAATTCGGCTGTTCCAGCGACAGATCCTTCAGGTAGACGCGCTGGATCTGGAAAACGGGTTGCTCTTGGGCTTCTTGGTTCTGTTCCGACATGGATCTCTTTCAGGTTCGGTGAATCGATAGGGGAGGTTTGCTGCCCTGGCGTCAGGCTTGCAGCAGCGGGTCCAGCTTGCCGGCGCGATCCATTGCGTTCAGATCGTCAAATCCGCCGACATGGGTGTCGCCGATATAGATCTGTGGCACGGTGCGACGGCCGGTCTTTTGCATCATCAGCTCGCGCTGTTGAGGTTCGAGGTCCACGCGGATCTTGTCGATCTGCGTGATCCCCTTGCTGGCGAGCAAGCGCTCGGCCATCATGCAATACGGGCATACGGCGGTGCAGTACATCGTGACCGGGGCGCTCATTTTGCCTCCTTGGTGGTCAGCGGCAGGCCCTGGCCCTGCCAAGCGTCGATGCCGCCATGCAGGCCGTAGACCTCGGTAAAACCGGCCTTCTTGAGCGAACCCTCGGCGCGATTGGCCTGGGTGCCGTTCTTGCAGACCACGATGACCGGACGGCCCTTCATCTTGTCCAGTTCGCCGATGCGCTGCGGCAACTCCTTCAGGGGGATATTGCGGGCTTCGCGCAGATGGCCGGCGGCGAATTGTTCCGGTTCACGCACGTCCAGCACCAGCACCTTGCCCTGGTTGAGCATCTGCGTGGCCTGCAGCAGGCTGAGCTTGTTGCCGCGCTGTTGCAGGTAGGGAACCAGCAGGGTACCGCCAGAGACCAAGGCCAGGGCGATCAGGAAAATATTGTCGATGATGAATTTCACGGCAGTCCAATGAGTTTACTGAATCCCGGCATTATAAAATAGAAGCATTCGTGGTTTGCATCCGGACCGAACAGTCTAAGGTCTGCACCCGGTCTCGCGTAGTCGACCTTGGGGCAACCGCACCGCTTTCTCCATCATCAAAACTAGTCCCGCTATGTACAAAATCGTATTCATGCGCCACGGCGAATCGACCTGGAACCTGGCCAACCGCTTCACCGGCTGGGTCGATGTCGACCTCACCGAAAAAGGCGTGGCCGAAGCCCGCCAGGCCGGCAAGCTGCTCAAGGAAGCCGGTTTCTCCTTCGACCTGGCCTATACCTCGGTGTTGAAGCGTGCCATCCGCACCCTCTGGACCACGCTGGATGAAATGGACCAGATGTACATCCCCATCAAGAATGACTGGCGCCTGAACGAACGCCACTACGGCGCCCTGCAAGGTCTGAACAAGGCCGAGACCGCCGCCCAGTATGGCGACGAGCAGGTGCTGGTCTGGCGTCGCAGCTACGACACCCCGCCCAACCCGCTGACCCCGGGCGAAGAGCGCGATGCCTTCGGCGACGCCCGCTACGCCGGCCTCTCGCGCGAACAGGTGCCGCTGACCGAATGCCTGAAGGACACCGTGGCCCGCGTGCTGCCGGCCTGGAATGATTCCATCGCCCCGGCCATCCGCGCCGGCAAGCAGATCATCATCTCCGCCCACGGCAACAGCCTGCGCGCCCTGATCAAGTACCTCGACGGCATCAGCGACAACGATATCGTCGGCCTGAACATCCCCAACGGCCAGCCGCTGGTCTATGAGCTGGACGCCGACCTGAAGCCCATCAAGAGCTACTACCTGGGCGACCAGTCCGCCATCGAGGCAGCACTCAAGGCCGTGGCAAACCAAGGGAAGTCGAAATAAAACTGCGTTTCTCCAGCAAGGCGCCGGCCGCACTGGCCGCGTCCGTTCCCGGCAAGTGCACAGCACCGGCGCGCTCCGACCTGTTGGCCGACGCGCTGCGGGGACGTTTGCGCCCGCTGGTCCACGCACTGGCCGGATTGGCGTGCCTGTGGCTGGCACTGTCTGCAGCCCAGGCCCAGCCGATCACCGAACGGACCAGGCAAAAGCAGGCCGCCGAGAAGGAACGGGCCGACCTGCAGCAGCGCCTGACCAGCCTCAAGCGCGACATCGACCAGACCGAAACCGCCAAGGACAACGCCGCCGACGCGCTGGCCGTCTCCGAACAGGCCATCTCCAAGGCCAATCGTTCCCTGCGCGACCTGGCCCAGGAACAGCAGGAAACCGAGTCCCGCCTGGCACAACTGGTCAAGCAGCTCAATGAGCTCACCGCCCTGGTCAACGCCCAGCAGGCCCAGCTTTCCAGGCTGCTGCGCGAGCAGTACGTGGCCGGTAATGAAGATCGCATCAAGTTGCTGCTCTCCGGGGACAACCCCAATCGCATCAACCGCGAATTGCAGTACATGGGCTATGTCTCCCAGGCCCAGGCCAGGTTGATCGAAACCCTGCGCGCCAACCAGCAGGCCATCCGCGCCAACAAGGCCGACACCCAGAACGCCAAGTACGAACTGGAAGAAATCGCCCAGGAAGAACTGGAACAGAAGAAGGTCCTGGAGCGCGAAAAGGGCCGTCGCCAGACCCTGCTGTCGCAACTCTCCACCAAGCTCAATGCCCAGCGCCAGGAGGTCGGTCGCATCGAGCAGGACCAGCAGCGCCTCTCCAGTCTGGTGGACAAGCTGGCGCAGATCATCGAACAGCAGAAAAAGGCCGAAGCCGAAGCCCGCGAAAAGCGGCGCCAGGAACAATTGGCCAAAGCCAGGGCCGAACGCGAGAAGCGGCTGGCTGAACAGCGCGCCCGGGCGGCCGAGCGCGCCGCCGAAGCGGCACGGGCCGCCAGGGAGGGCAAGCCGGTACCGAAGCAGCCCGATCCGGCCGACGCCATCGACGATGACGAACCGCCGCAGAGCACTTCCCTGGCGCGCAATGACACCCTGCCCGAGCCGCAGTCGGACAATTTCGGCAAGCCCTTCGCCAGCCTGCGCGGCCAGCTGCGCCTGCCGGTCAAGGGTGACCTGACATCGAAATTCGGCAGTCGCCGGGGTGACGGACCGACCAGCCGGGGCCTGTTCATCCGCGCCCACGAAGGCTCGGAAGTGCGCGCCGTGGCGGCCGGCCGGGTGGTCTTCGCGGACTGGTTGCGCGGCTTCGGCAACCTGATCATCGTGGATCACGGCAATCAGTACATGACGATTTATGGCAACAACCAGTCGGTGCTCAAACGTGCCGGCGATGTGGTAAAAGCGGGCGACACTATTGCTACTGCAGGCAACAGCGGCGGTAACGAGCAATCGGGTTTATACTTTGAAATGCGGTATCAAGGCCGCGCATTCGACCCACTGGGGTGGGTAACTACTAGGTGACACATGGGCAGCAAACTCAAGAATATCGGTTTGATCGGGTTGGGCATGGTGGCAGGCGCCACCGCGATGATTCAGTTCGACGCCATCGCGCAGAAGAATGCAACGGCGTCGCTGCCCCTGGAGGAGCTGCGCCAGATGGCCGACGTATTCGGCCTCATCAAGTCGGATTACGTCGAGCAGGTCGACGACAAGAAGCTGCTGACCGAAGCCATTTCCGGCATGGTCGCCTCGCTTGATCCGCACTCCGCCTATCTGGACAAAAAGGCCTACAAGGAACTGCGCGAAGGCACCATGGGCAAGTTCGTGGGCCTGGGTATCGAAGTCGGGATGGAAGACGGCTACGTCAAGGTCATCTCCCCGATCGAGGATTCGCCGGCCTTCCGCGCCGGGATCAAGGCCGGTGACCTGATCACCCGCCTGGACAGCACCCCGGTCAAGGGCCTGACGCTGGATGAAGCCGTCAAGAAGATGCGCGGCGAACCCAACACCAAGATCACCCTGACCATCGCCCGCAAGGAAGAGGACAAGCCCATCATCCTGACCATCACCCGTCAGGAGATCCGCGTGCAGAGCGTCAAGTCCAAGGTCATCGAACCCGGCTACGCCTGGCTGCGCGTGACCCAGTTCCAGGAGCCGACGGTGGACGACATGTCCAAGAAGCTGGCCGCCATCTACGCCCAGGAGCCCAACCTGAAGGGCATCGTGCTGGACCTGCGCAACGATCCGGGCGGCGTGCTGCCGGGCGCCATCGGCGTGGCTGCAGCCTTCCTGCCCAAGGATTCGGTGGTGGTGTCCACCAACGGCCAGCTGCCCAGCTCCAAGCAGACGTTCTATGCCAAGCGCGAATACTACGCCGCCAACCCGCTGTCGGACCCGCTGTCGCGCCTGCCGGATGCCATCAAGAAGGTGCCGATGGTGGTCCTGATCAACAGCGGCTCGGCCTCGGCTTCCGAAATCGTGGCTGGCGCCCTGCAGGATTACAAGCGCGCCACCATCATGGGTACCCAGTCCTTCGGCAAGGGTTCGGTGCAGTCGGTGATCGCCCTGCCGCCGGAAAAGAACACCGCCGTCAAGCTGACCACCGCCCGCTACTACACGCCCAAGGGTCGTTCCATCCAGGCCCGTGGCATCGTGCCGGACATCATGGTGGACGAATTCCCCGATGGCGATGGCCTGAACGGCCTGCGTCTGCGTGAAGCCGACCTGTCCAAGCACCTCTCCAACGACACCGACAAGTCGGCCGAAGTGAAGGCGCAAGCCCTGGACGAGCAGTCGGAAGAACGCCTGATCGCCGCCGAGAAGAAGCGCAAGCCGCTGGAATTCGGCAGCAAGGACGACTTCCAGCTGGGACAAGCCCTGAATCACCTCAAGGGCTTGCCGGTGAAGGTCTCCAACGCCAAGCCGGAAGTGCGCAACGAAGAGGGCAAGAACGCCACCCCGGTCAAGGACGAGCGCAAGGACAACAAGGCGCCGGCCGAGAAGATCGACACCACCAAGTAATCCGCCGCCCTCGGGCTGGCACACCGGGCCGCTAGCTAGCGGCCCTTTTTCATTACTGGAACGAGGCACGACCTGACCATGGATGACCAACAGCTGCTGCGCTATTCGCGCCACATCCTGCTCGACGAGATCGACATCGAGGGCCAGACCCGGCTGCTGCAGGGGCATGCCCTGGTGATCGGCGCCGGCGGGCTGGGCTCGCCGGCGGCCATGTACCTGGCCTCGGCCGGCGTGGGCCATATCACCCTGGTCGACCATGACACGGTGGACCTGACCAACCTGCAGCGCCAGATCATGCACACCACCGCGCGCGTCGGCCAGCCCAAGGTGGACTCCGGCCGCGAGGCGCTGCAGCAGATCAACCCCGGTGTGCAGGTCACGGCACTGGCCGAGCGGGTCGAGGGCGAGCGCCTGCAGGCGCTGGTGGCCGATGCCGATGTGGTGCTGGACTGCAGCGACAACTTCGCCACCCGCCACGCCGTCAACCACGCCTGCGTGGCGGCCGGTGTGCCGCTGGTCTCGGGTGCGGCGATCCGCTTCGACGGCCAGGTCAGCGTCTTCGACAGCCGCCAGGAAAAGGCCCCCTGCTATGCCTGCCTGTTCCCGCCCGAGCGCGAGTTCGAGGAAGTGCAATGTTCCACCATGGGCGTCTTCTCGCCGCTGGTCGGCATCATCGGCACCATGCAGGCGGCCGAGGCCATCAAGCTGCTGGCCGGCATCGGTCGCTCCCTGGCCGGGCGCCTGCTGCTGCTGGACGCCCGCGAGATGGAATGGACCTCGATCACCGTGGGCCGCGACCACCAGTGCCCGGTCTGCGCGCAGCGGCACGACTGAGCGCCGTAGCTTGCTGCCCGGTCTTCTGGTATAAACTCGGTTGGATGTTGCAATGCAATTGCTACGCGGCATCAAGCCAGGCTGATGTCCGGAACGACCATAATTCATAAGCGCGATCAGCCCGCCCTGCCTTGCCCGTCAAAGGGGAGTCATGAACCGCTCCATGAACCACCGCGCCGCCGGCGCGTCGCTGCCCGAGGTCAGGATCCTGATGTGCCCGAGGCTTGGCATCCGGAATCGTTGGTGTACAATCCTTGACCGCGAAAAAGCGTACGCCATCGGCCTGCAGGCCAGCCCGGAGATCCCGCAACGGCCCCACCGAGCGTCAACGTCAATCGAAGAGCTGCCTACGCGGCCAGGGAAGTGGATTCAAAAGCGACCTGTTCCGGCAGCCAAGTATCAGCCGGGATAATGGATATAGTTGAAAAACCCGTAGTATTGAAAGTAAGCGAAGTGGCAACCAAGACTCCCAAAACTACCCCTGCAGCGCAGTTGCTGACCGAGGAACAAATCCTCAAGATGGACGAGAAGGACTACATGAACGAAGCGCAGCTTGCTTTCTTCAAGGCCCGTCTCCAGCAGCTGGAAAAGGATCTGCTCAAGAACGCGGATGAAACCACCGAACACCTGCGCGAAACCGTGCTGGTGCCGGACCCGGCCGACCGCGCCACCATCGAGGAAGAACACGCCCTCGAACTGCGTACCCGTGACCGTGAACGCAAGCTGCTCAAGAAGGTGCAGCAGTCCATCGTGTCCATCGACAACGGCGAGTACGGATGGTGCGAAGAGACCGGCGAACCGATCGGCATCCCGCGTCTGCTGGCGCGCCCGACCGCGACCCTGTCGCTGGAAGCGCAGCAACGCCGCGAGTTGAAGCAGAAGCTCTACGGCGACTGATCCCCGCCCCCGCAGGATGAAGCCTGTGCCGCGACGCGGCCGGGCATGGCGCCGGCAGCCCGTGTTGCCGGTGCAGGATCGTTGACCCCGGTTTTTCGGACTGGCCAGCTATGGGCCACGGGGTAGAATCCTTCATATCCGAATTTAAAGACCACCCGTAGTACCGGATATTGCGCGGCATTGCAGGGTGTTCGATGTCAGTACCTTCAGTTCATCGTCAGTAGCCCCTGAAAAAGCTGCAAAAGCTGCAAATGCGGTCGAAGCTGTTGCGTCATCCGTATTGCACTGGTCTGCGCGCCTCTGCCCTGTTTCGCGTTGCGCGTTGCGTGTGTTTGCAGCCCTGTCGTCCACTTGCCGATCCGTTCCATGAACCGACTGCGTTCCCTGCGTAGCTTCACCGTCATTGCCATGCTGGCGATGTCGTTGCTGTTCGCGCAGATGCTGGGGTTTGTCCACGGCATCGCGCACGCGGGCTGGGCACCGGGCACGGTGCACTCGCTGATCAGCGACGCCCTCTTCGACGAAGCCGAGCCGGCCTCGGTCAGCACCGGTCAGGATGCGCATGCGCACGGTCCCCATGCCCACGACCTGCATCACTCCTGCGTCGCCTACGATGCCGCAGCCCTGTCGGCCGGCGTCCATTTCAGTTTCCCACCCCTGCCGCTGTTGCCGCCGCTACGCGTGCTGGCCCTGTGGCTGGCGTTCTCCTCGTGGGACGCCCCGCTCAACTGCCATTTCTCCTCCCGCGCCCCGCCGCGCTGAATTCTTTCCCCTCGCAAGACCCATCTGACTGGTTGCCGGTTGTCCCTCGCGCCTCCGTATGCCGCGCGCCCTCGTCCCTGACGAGGCGCCTGCGTACGGGCGCGTGCTGACGGCCGGTGTATCCGCGCCGCCTGTCTCCACCACAACAGGACAGGCAGCGCCTCGCGCAAAACAAGGAATTCACAATGGCTTTCCAACGCCAACTCATTGCTTCGGCCGTCCTCACCGCCCTGGCTGCCTGGTCCATGTCCGCTACGGCCCAGACCACCTCTGCGACCACCACTGACGCCGCCGCGCTGGCCTCCACCCCGCCGGCTGCGCCCGCACCAGCGCCCCTGCAACCCATCGTCGTCACCGCCACCCCCTTCGCATCACAGGAAGACGTGCAGGTGCTCGCGCCCGCCAAGGTGATCACCGGCGACGAACTGCGCAACAAGCTCGGCAACTCCCTGGGCGACACCCTCTCCGGCGAACTGGGCGTGTCGGCCTCGGCCTTCGGCGCCGGTGCATCGCGGCCCATCATCCGCGGCATGGAAGGCCCGCGCGTGATGATCCTGCAGAACGGCATGGGCGTCTCCGATGTTTCCACCGTCTCCAACGACCACGCCGTCGCCACCGAAGCCGCCACTGCGCGCCAGATCGAAATCCTGCGTGGCCCGGCCGCGCTGCTGTACGGTTCGGGTGCCATCGGTGGCCTGGTCAACGTGGTCAATGACCGCATCCCGACCGAACTGGTGGGCAAGCCCACCGGCACCGTCGAAGCCCGCTACGGCACCGTGGACGGCGAAAAGAACAGCTCCTTCTCGCTGGACACCTCGGCCGGCCAGATTGGTCTGCACCTGGACGGCAACTATCGCGATACCGACAACTACAAGATACCCGGCAATGCGCGCCAGGGCGATACCGCCAGCGCCTCCGGTCGCCTGCCCAATTCCTTCACCCACGAGACCAGCCTGGGTGCCGGCATTTCCTACGTCGCCAACTGGGGCTATGTCGGCCTGTCGGCGGCGACCCTGGATGATCACTACGGCATCCCCACCGATGAAATGTCCTTCATCGACCTGCACCAGAACCGCTACGACCTCGACACCGTCGTCAACAACCCGTTTGCCGGCATCGAGAAATTCCGCTTCCGCATGGGTTATACCGATTACACCCATATCGAAAAGCAGCAGGATGGCACCCCCGCCACGGTGTTTGCCAACCGCGCCCTGCAGACCCGCTGGGAGTTGACCCATGCACCGCTGGCCGGTTGGCACGGTAGCTTCGGCATACAGACCGAGCAGAGCAATTACTCGGCCCTGTCGGCCGACACTGGCGCGGCCGAACTGACCCCGCCGACCCGTTCCACCTCGTTTGCCGGCTTCCTGGTCGAAGAACGCCAGTTCGGCCAGGTGCTGGTCAGCGCCGGCCTGCGCGGCGAGAGTGTCAAGCGCAGTCCCGATAGCGGCAGCGGCCTGCCCGGGCGGGACTTCAGCCTGCTGTCCTGGTCCACTGGTGCCCTGTGGAGCTTCCAGCCGGGCTATGGCCTGGGCCTGACCTATTCGTTCGCCCAACGCGCTCCGACGGTCGAAGAGCTGTACTCCAACGGCCCGCACGAATCGACCGCCACCTTCGACATCGGCGATAACCAGCTGAAGAAGGAAACTTCACACAACATCGAACTGAGCCTGCAGAAGACCGAAGGCCTGGTGCGCTGGAAGGGCAACGTCTTCCGCAACAAGGTCAACAACTACATCTATGGCCGTACCAACGGCCAGGTCGATGACAGCGGTGCTGCAGATCCCACCGGCGAATTCACCCAGCGCTTCTGGTCGCAGGCCGACGCCACCATCCGTGGCGTGGAAGCCGAGGTCAGCTACAACTGGAACGGCGAAGGCCTCTCCAGCCGGGTCTTTGCCGACACCTCGCGTGGCACCCTCGATAGCCTCGGCAACCTGCCCCTGCAGCCGGCCACCCGCTATGGCGTCGAAATGGCCTACAAGACCGGCCCCTGGGCCAGCGGCGTGAAGGTGTTGCGCGCCCAGAAGCAGGATCGCCTGGCCTCCTTCGAAAACTACGAGACCCCGTCCTATACCCAGCTGGACGCCAACCTGTCCTATACCCAGCGCCTCAATGGCGTGAAGCTGACCTGGTTCGCCCTGGCGCGCAATCTCCTGAACCAGGACATCCGCCTGTCCACCTCGGTGCTGCGTGAATCGGTGCCACTGGGTGGCCGCAACTTCATCGTGGGGGTGCGCAGCGCCTTCTGATCGCTGATCCACGACCGACAGGCCAGCGGACCCGGATCCGCTGGCCCCTCCAGTGCGAGCGGGAGACTGCGCCTCCCGCCAGCGCGGCTTGCCCGGCCGTCTCCGCAAGGAGGCGCCGGGCTTTTTTTGCGCCCCGGGCCGGGGCGCGCTGGATCAACGGCATGGCCGCATCACGGTGCCGGCGGGAAGTCCAGAACGGTATCGTTCACACGGTTGAACAGGTTGGTGAAGGTGATCGCAGTCACGGCCAGCAGGGTATCGACGATCTGCGCATCACTATAGACAGCCCGCACGCGTGCCACCACGTCGGCCTCGACGGTGCCGCTGCTGCCCACCAGCAGGCGGGCGAAATCGGCCAGCACGTCCAGCTTGTCGTCGCCGGAGGCCTGGCCGTGGCGCACGCCCTGGATGGCCTGGGCCGACAGACCGACCTTCTTGCCCATCAGCGAGTGCGCCGCCAGGCAGTAGTCGCAACCAGCCTTTTCGCTCACGGCCAGCTTGATGGCTTCGATTTCCTGGGCCGACAGGCTGCTCTTGCGCAGAGCGCCATCCAGATGCAGGGCCGATTCCAGGGCGACCGGGCTGAGCGAGCCGATGCCGGCGTAGGCATTGGGCACCATGCCGACAGCCGACTTGATGGCGGCAAACAGTTGGGCGGCCTGGCCGGTGGCTTCGGTAACGGGGGTAGTGGTAAGACGGGGCATGACAGTTCTCCTGTGAGAGGTTAGCGCCGGCGTTGGCGGGATTGCCGTGAGTGCCGTGTTGCGCATGGATGTACTGTAGGCCTGTAGCCTGAAATTATGAATGCTTGAAAATGACTTAAAATTGCTCAAAAAACTCAACCACCGTGAATTCGCTGAAGGAATCCGCCGATGGACGCGCTCAGTCGTCTCCTCTCTCTCCACCCCGTGCGAGCCGGGCTGGATATCCGCTGCCGCTTCGGCCAGCCCTGGGACCTGCCCAATCCGGCCTTGCCCACCGGGGTGGCCCCGTATCACTTCATCCTGGAAGGGCAGGCCCAACTGCAGCTGCCCGATAGCGAAGCCCTGACCCTGCAGGCCGGCGACCTGGTGATCCTCACCCGTGGCGCCGCCCACCATCTCTCCATCGCTCCCGCCACCCCTGCCACCCAGGCCAGTCCTGTGCGCCTGGGCAGCACGGCGGCGCCGGTCACGCTGCATGTCAACGATGACGAGAGCGGAGGCGGCCAACCCCTCTCCGATTTCCTCTGTGGACAATTTCATTTCGAGGCCCCGCATTCCAACGCCCTGATGCAGGCCCTGCCCGAGCTGCTGCTGGTGCGCAGCGCCGAACTGCCCGAAGGCGATGGCCTGCGCACGCTGGCCACGCTGTTGCGCAACGAATGCGGCGGCGCCGATGGACGGGGCGAACTACGCTCCGGCGCCCAGGCCGTGGTGGCCGGGCTGGCAGCGGCCCTGTTCGGCCTGGCCCTGCGCGCCTGGCTGGCCCGGGGCGGTCCACAACCGGGTTTGCTGGCGCTGCTGGCGCATCCGGTCTTGCAGAGCGCGATGCAGGCCATGCTGGAATCGCCCCAGGAGGACTGGCCGCTGCCGCGCCTGGCCGGCCTGTGCCACATGTCGCGTGCCACCTTCGTGCGACGCTTCCAGGAAGTGGGTGGCACCACGCCCGGTGAGGTTCTGCAGCAGCTGCGCATGGCGCGCGCCGCCCGCCTCTTGAGCTACAGCAAGCTGGGTACGGCACAGATCGGCGAAGCGGTGGGTTATCAGTCGGAAGCGGCCTTCAACCGCGTCTTCAAGAAATACAGCGGACTCGGGCCGGGTGCCTACCGGCGCAGGAGCAGGGCCGCAGAGGCGGCGGGAGAAGAGGGCAGGGGCTAGCGCAGGGGAGGAGG
>NZ_PKOI01000019.1:0-88033 GCF_002870055.1 Herbaspirillum sp. BH-1
TGCCTGATGACTATAGCAAGTTGGTACCACCCCTTCCCATCCCGAACAGGACCGTGAAACGACTTCGCGCCGATGATAGTGCTGCAACCAGTGTGAAAGTAGGTCATCGTCAGGCTTGTTACTCCCAGGAACCCTCGTTACGTAAGTAGCGAGGGTTTTTGCTTTGGGGCGGCGAAAATACGCACCCATCCCATCTGGCCGCATACAACTCAACAGGCCCGCGCTGATTACCATCGCGCTCCTGCTCTCATCAGGCTGACCTCAACTTGGGTTCAAGTGACCCGGATAGCAGAGCTGGCAAGGCGGTCACTCCACCGGCAGCCTTCTGATCAGCTGGCGTTGCGCCGTAGAGGCCATGCTTCTGCGTTAGTAGTGCCCTACCCACTGCGGCACACTGCGCGTGCGCGGGACAAAATATCATCCACAAGCACTGGGGATAGCACCGCCAACACTCCTTGGCGGTGTCCCAATCCTCACCGTTATCGGCATGCAGCCAAGCTTGCTTCCCGTCGCATCACCCCACCGACGCGACTTCCTGCTGAACTATTCCACAGTTCACAACAACCAGAGCCAAGGTAGTCGATCAGACTTATACACAGTGATTGTTGACGAGCATCTCGTCCGCTGCACCTGCGTCAATGTCTTATCCACAGCCAGAACGATCCGGCACACCCGCGCGATCATCGTATGCACAAGCAAAAATAAAATTACCCTCGCATAGTCTTCCTATACGACCACAGCACCGACATTACTAATACCCGCAGATCAGGCTCGTAATTTCGCGAGACAATAAAAATGCCGGCATGGCCGGCATCTCTAACAATTCACACGCATAAGCAGATCAACAGTATCACGCTGATCTATCCACAAGTCCGCCGCCAGCTTGGCTTCCAGCCAAGATGTCCACAACAGGAACAAGAATCCAGGCAAGAGAAATACTTATACACAGCATCTCCGACAACGACCTGCAACCAGAGCATCCTGCATTCCAGCGCCGGGAAAAATCTAAGTTTTCCACAGCCCTTTCAAACTCAGCCAGTCACCGCCCTGAAATGCACCACCGCATCCAGTCCCTCCACCTGAACACCGCCGCCCATCCGATTGCGCAAGCTGATGGTCGCCTGCATCGAGTCCACGATCTCACCGCAGATCGTCAGTCCCAGTCCACCTGAAGAAGATCCATTCGAGGAAAACGCCTTGAAGACATTTTCCATGGCCGGTGCGTCGATACCCTCCCCGCTATCCCAGATCAGCAACTCCGCCACCTCGTTCCTCGCGCTGATGCGAATCCCCAACCGTCCCCGCACCGGCGTATGCCGTATGGCGTTGTGCAAGAGATTGGAGATCAGCTCGCCGATCATCCACGGATGCCCCATCACCAGTATCTTCTCGGCTTCCAGTTCAAAGTCCAGGTCCTTCTCCGCAATCAACGGCGACAGGTCCACTGCCGTCTCACGCGCCAGCATGCCCAGATCACACACCTCCTGTGCACCCCGTCCCCGTATCTGCTCGACCTTGGCCAACGACAGCAACTGATTGGCCAGGGTGGTCGCCCGCTCCACCGTTCCCGACATCTCCTGCAGGATCTCCTGCGCCGGCGCATCCCCGCGCAAGCCCGACTGCAACTGCGTCTTCAATACCGCCAGCGGAGTACGCAACTGGTGCGATGCATTGGCCACAAAGCGTTGCTGGTGATCCAGGAGGCGCCGCAAGCGCGCCATCAACTGGTTCAGTGCATTGATGAAGGGTTGCAGCTCACGCGGCGCCATCGGCGGCGCCACCGGAGACAGATCGTCTGCCGGCCGTTCATCCAGCTGGCGGCGCAAGGCATCCACAGGTTGCAAGGCACGCCGCACCACATACAAGGTCACCGACACGATCACCACCAGCAAGGCCGCCTGTCGGATCAGCGTTTCCCAGAAGATCTTGCGGGCCAATGCACTGCGGTTCTCCATCGTCTCCGCCACCTGCACCAGCGCCGCACCACGCGGGTCATTGGTCACCACCGGCTGGAACAGTGCGGCCACCCGCACCGGGACGCCGTTGTAATTGTCTTCGTAGATATGCGCCAGCGCGGGATAGATGGCCTCCTTGTCCGCCTTGCCCTTATAGGATGGCAAGTCGGCATCGCCGTCGAAGAACTTTCCTTCCAGGTCATTGATGCGATAGATCATCCGGCTCGAATAATCCGCCTCGTAGATTTCCAGCGCCGCATAGGGTAGCGAGGCCTTCAGCTCGCCATTCTCGATACGCAGCAGATCACCGATGGAATGTACGGAGGCGATCAGCATGCGGTCATAGGCCGTGTTCACCGACTCCAGCGTATTGCGATACAGGGAAAAGGAATCGATGATGATGAACAGCGCAATCGGCGAGATGATCCATGCCAGCAGATAGGCGCGCACCGAGCGGCGCCGCGAAAACAGATGCGCCACGTCCTCAGTCCCCGCCGCCCTGCTGCTGCCTGTCGCGCAACAGATAACCCAGGCCGCGCAAGGTCATGATTTCCGCACCGGTCTCCATGAGCTTCTTGCGCACCCGATGCACCACCACTTCGATGGCCTCCAGTTGCGTATTCTCTTCCATCGGGAATACCAGCCGGAACAGCTTCTCCTTGGTCACCGCATGCCCCGGCTTGGCGATCAGCGCCTTGAGCAGCGTATGCTCGCGCGGCGTCAATTCCAGCGGATCATCACCGCAATAGAAGGCGCCGGAACCTCGATCGAAGCGCAGGCGCCCGCAACGCTGTACACCGTCATCGGCATTGGTACGACGACGCAGCAAGGCGCGGATGCGCGCATCCAGTTCATCGAGGTCGAAGGGCTTGGCCAGGTAGTCGTCAGCGCCCGCGTTCAGACCTACCACGCGATCGCCCACCGCGCCGCGCGCGGTCAGCACGATCACCGGCGTGCCGATATCCTGCGAGCGGATCCGTTGCAGCAGGTGCAGGCCGTCCAGCCCGGGAATGTTGAGGTCCAGTACCACCAGGTCGCCGACCCCATCCTTGATGTGCGACAACGCACTGATGCCGTCGCCGCAATGCGTGACCTGAAAACCCCGTCGCTCCAGCGCCCTGAGCAGCGCACGCGACATGTCGATGTCGTCCTCCACCAGCAGGATATGCATGATGTCCCATATCGTTATCGTTGGTAAGCCGCCTTTATACCGCCAAACCTCCCCCAGCGCGAGCCCTGTGCGGATGCGCTTTGAAAGCAGATTGAAAGCCACCGGAAAGGCAGCTGCAAGGAAACCCTCGTTTTGGCTAGGTGCCACAGTAGTAAAAGCCGCGCCCCTCGCCTACACTCCCGCACATCGCCGGCCAGCACCTGATTTTGTCAGCCGTCGCGACCGGCACCAAGACCAAAACCATCTCTAGGAGACAGCATGACCCAGCGTCTGATCAAGACCCTGTTGGCACTCGCCCTGGCCGCACCGGCCATCGCCTTCGCCCAGGACACCTGCACCAACCGCGGTGACCTCGACCAGCAATACTGCGACGCCAATAACGATCTCACGGCCGACACCCCCACCGATCCCAAGAAGCTGAAGAACCCCAATACCCTGGTCTTCACCTTCACCCCGGTGGAAGACCCGGCCGTCTACGACAAGATCTTCAAGCCCTTCACCGACTACCTGTCGCAGTGCACCGCCAAGAAGGTGGTGTTCTTCCAGGTCCAGTCCAATGCCGCTGAAATCGAAGCCATGCGCTCCGGTCGCCTGCACGTCGGCGGCTTCTCGCCCGGCCCCACCAACTTCGCCGTCAACATCGCCGGCGCCGTGCCGTTCGCTGTCATCGGCGACGCCAAGGGCTACCAGGGCTATACCCTGAACGTGATCGTGCGCAAGGACAGCCCCATCCAGAAGATGACCGATCTGAAGGGCAAGAAGGTCGCGCACACCGCACCCTCCTCCAACTCCGGCCACATGGCGCCGATGGCCCTGTTCCCCAAGCTGGGCGTGACCCCGGACAAGGACTACAAGGTCATCTTCTCCGGCAAACACGACCAGTCCATCCTGGGCGTGAACTCGGGTGACTACGATGCCGCCGCCATCGCCTCCGACGTCTTCGACCGCATGGTCGAGCGCGGCGTGATCAAGGCCGAGAACTTCCGCGTCATCTGGCACAGCGAGAAATTCCCGACCCAGGACTTCGCCTATGCGCATGACCTGGAGCCGAACTTCCGCGACAAGATGCTCAAGTGCTTCTACGACTACCGCTTCACCGATGAGCTGAAGAAGGCCTTCGCCGGTTCCGATCGCTTCTACCCGATCAACTACAAGAAGGACTTCGAAATGGTGCGCTTCGTCGCCCATTCCGCAGGTGAATCCTTCAACCGCGCCGCCTACGACAAGCAGAACGCCGGCAAGAAGTAAGCACGTGGCCTGAGTCTCCCACCCGTGGCCGTCCTGGCCCGGGTGCCGCAGTACCCGTCCTACACCGAACCAAGCAACACGGCCCGTGCCCACCGCACGGGCTGCGGCCCCTCGCATCCCGCGAATGGCCGCGCATCACCAGAGAAAGCGCCTCCCATGTCACACGCCATCGAAATCCAGGGCCTGGTCAAGGAATACAAGCCCGGCCATCCCATCCTCAAGGGCATCGACCTGAAGATCGGCGATGCCGGCCTGGTCGCCATCATCGGCCCTTCCGGCACCGGCAAGTCGACCCTGATCCGCTGCATCAACCGCCTGGTGGACCCCAGCCGCGGCGCGATCTGGTTCGAAGGCGAAGGCAAGCGCGTGAACCTGGCCGAGCTGCGCGGTCGCGCCCTGCGCGAGCAGCGCCGTCACATCGGCATGGTGTTCCAGGAATACAACCTGGTCGAGCGCCTGTCGGTGATGGAAAACCTCCTCTGCGGACGCCTGGGCTACGTCAACGCCTTCACCGCCTGGCGCCGCAACTTCAGCAAGGAAGACATCGCCCACGCCTTCGAGCTGCTGGACACCGTCGGCCTGGGTAATTTCGCCAACCAGCGCGCCGATGCGCTTTCGGGTGGTCAGCGCCAGCGCGTGGGCATCGCCCGCGCCCTGATGCAGCGCCCGCGCCTGCTGCTGGCCGACGAGCCGACCTCCTCGCTGGACCCCAAGACCTCCTTCGAGATCATCTCGCTGTTGAAGGAACAAGGTCGCGCCCAGAAGATCCCCGTCATCGTCAACATCCATGATGTCGAACTGGCCAAGCGCTACGCCGACCGCATCATCGGCATGTCCGGCGGCCACGTGATCTATGACGGCAATGCCGAGAACCTGTCGGATGACTTCCTCAAGCAGATCTACGGTGGCGAGGACTGGCTGGCATGACAACCGCAACTCCCCCCACCCCACAGAACGCCGGTGCCCGCGTGAGCCTGGCCTTCAAGCCGCAGCTGGTCACCCGCGTGGTGATCTGGCTGATCGCCCTCTACGCGATCTACGCCGCCACCCAATTGGGATTCTCCTGGGAGCGCTTCTCCTCGGGTCTCGGCAACGGCGCCAAGTTCCTCGGCCGCATGTTCCCGCCTGACCTGTCCAAGGGCGACATCCTCTGGGGCGGCATCAAGGAAACCCTGCAGATCGCCGTGCTGGCCTCGCTCTTCGGTATCCTGCTGTCGCTGCCCATCGGCCTCATGGGGGCACGCAACCTGATGCCGGCATGGATCTCCTGGCCCGCACGCGCACTGGTGTCGGTCTGCCGTTCGCTGCATCCGGTGATCGTGGCCATCCTGTTCGTCAAGGCGGTCGGTTTTGGTGCCCTGGCCGGCGTGCTGGCGTTGATCGTGGCGTCCATCGGTTTCATCGGCAAGCTCTTCGCCGAAGCCATCGAAGAGATTTCCATCAAGCAGGTCGAAGCCATCCGCGCCACCGGTGCCTCGTTCATGAACGTGATCCTGTTCGGCGTCCTGCCGCAGGTGATGTCGCGCTTCGTCGGTTTCTCCACCTACCAGCTCGATTCCAACCTGCGCAACTCCACCATGGTCGGCATCGTCGGCGCCGGTGGCGTGGGCGGCGTGCTGTTCTCCGCCTTCCAGCGCTTCGACTACGACTTCGTGCTCACCATCCTGGTCACCATCATCACCATCATCGTCGTCGGCGAACTGCTGGCGAACTCGGTCAAGAAGGTCTTCAATGTCTGATACCGTCCTCTCCCGTCCCCCGGCCGCACTCACTCCGGCCGAGCGCGAATGGCAGCGTCACACGCCGCTGCAGCGCGTGCTGCGCTTCACGGTGTGGCTGGTCATCGCGCTGGCCGTGGTGCAGTCGCTGCGCTATATCGAAATCATCCCCGAGTTCCTCTACGATGCACCGGAACAGATGAGCGACATGCTCTCCCGCATGTGGCCCGTCGACTGGGAATACTTCGGCACGGACGTGAAGGCCGGCCTGATCGAGACCCTGCACATCGCCACCCTCGGCACCCTGCTCTCCATTGTCCTGGCCATTCCCTTCGGTCTGCTGGTCGCGCCCAATCTGACCCGCAACCGTGCCTTGAACCTGTTCGCCCGCATCGTGCTGGTGGCCAGCCGCTCGGTCAATTCGCTGGTCTGGGCGCTGCTGTTCCTGGCCATCTTCGGACCCGGCCCGCTGGCGGGCACCCTGGCCATCGCCTTCCGCTCCATCGGCTTCGTCGGCAAGATGGCTGGCGAAACCATCGAGCAGATGCCGCGTGGTCCCATCGAAGCCCTGCAGGCCTCAGGTGCCAGCAAGTTCTCCGAAATCTGGTACGGCTACTGGCCACAGCTGAAGCCCGCCTTCATGTCCATCGTGCTGCTGCGCTGGGATATCAACGTGCGTGAATCGGCCGTGCTGGGCATCGTCGGCGCCGGTGGCGTGGGCATGGTGCTGGACACCGCCCTGAACTTGTTCCAGTGGCCGCGCGTGGCCACCGTGCTGGTCTCCATCTTCGCCATCGTGATCGTCACCGAAGTGGTGGTGACCCAGATCCGCAAGCGCATTCTCTAATCCTGAAGCGAGGCCTGCATGAAAGCACGTGGCACCGAAGGCATCACCTATCCCCCGCAATACGACCTGCTGGTGGTCGGCGGCGGCATCAACGGCGCCGGCATCGCCCGTGACGCCGCCGGACGCGGCCTCTCGGTGGCGCTGTGCGAGCAGCACGACCTGGCGCAGCACACCTCGTCGTCCTCCAGCAAACTGATACACGGCGGTCTGCGCTACCTGGAGCACTACGAGTTCGGCCTGGTGCGCAAGGCCCTGATCGAACGCGAAGTGCTCCTGCGCAGCGCCCCCCACATCATGTGGCCGTTGCGTTTCGTCATGCCGCACGACCAGGGCCAGCGCCCGGCCTGGCTGATCCGCCTGGGCATGTTCCTCTACGACCACCTGGCCCGGCGCGAACTGTTGCCCGGCTCGCGTGCGCTGGACCTGCGCCGTCACCCCTCGGGTGCGCCCCTGAAGTCGCAGTTCACCCGCGGTTTCGTCTATTCCGATGGCTGGGTGGATGACGCGCGCCTGGTGGTATTGAACGCCATGGACGCCGCCGAAAAAGGCGCCCACATCATGACCCGCACCCGGTGTGAATCCCTGAGCCGCCAGGAACAGGGCTGGCAAGCCGTGCTGCGGCGCGCCGATGGTCATGCCATGCAGGTGCGCGCACGCTGCGTGGTCAACGCCGCCGGTCCCTGGGTGGCCCAGTTCCTGGGCGACGCAGCCCACGTGCACTCCAGCAAATCGGTACGTCTGGTCAAAGGCAGTCACATCGTGGTCAAGCGCCTGTTTGACCATGATCACGCCTACATCTTCCAGAACCCGGATGGCCGCATCGTCTTCGCCATCCCCTACGAACGCGACTTCACCCTGATCGGCACCACCGATATCGAATACAAGGGCAACGTGGAAAATGTTGCCATTTCCGAGGACGAGATCGGCTACCTGTGCCAGCTCGCCAATCGCTATTTCGACCAGCCCATTACCCCGGCCGACGTGGTCTGGTCCTACTCGGGCGTGCGTCCATTGCTGGAGGATGCCGCCGCCGACGCCTCGGCCGTCACCCGCGACTACCAGCTCGACCTGAACACCCAGGGCGCCCCGCTGCTCTCCGTCTTCGGCGGCAAGATCACCACCTTCCGCAAGCTGGCCGAGGAGGCGGTGGACATGATCGCCCCCACACTGGGCAACCAGCGCGGCGCCTGGACCGAGGGCGGCTGCCTGCCGGGTGGCGACCTGTTCGGCACGAAGCCGGCCAACCGTTCTGTGCGCGAGTTCGATCAATACGTTTCAAGTCTGCAGCAGCAGTACCACTGGCTGCCGGCATCACTGTTGCAGCGATACGCGCGCGCCTACGGCAGCCGCACGCATGGGCTGCTGGAAGGAAAGAAGACCTTGGAAGAGATGGGAGAAGAGATTCTGGGCGGACTCTACGCCGCCGAGGTGGACTATCTGTTGCGCCACGAATGGGCCACCAGCGCGGCCGACATCCTGTGGCGGCGTTCCAAGCTCGGCCTGCATTTCCCCAAGGGCAGCGAGGCCGTGCTGGACGCCTGGCTGGCCGCGCGCGGCGGCCAGCCGGAGGTAGAACAATCGCTTCAGGCAGCCAGCAGATAGGCACCCACGGCGGCGATACCCACGCCGCCGATGCGCACCACGCGGTCGGCCATCTTCTGGCCGGCCACCAGGCCGATACCCAGACCGGCCGCATGCAGCAACGCGGTCGCGGCAATGAAGCCGGCGCCATACAGGGCGGCCGAGCTACCGTGCGGCAGCTCTGCACCATGCGCATAGCCATGGAACATGGCAAACAGCGATACCACCAGCGTGCTGCCCCACAGCGGCATGCGCACCGCAAACGCGATCAGCAGACCCAGCACCGCCACCGACGCGGCGATCCCCGTTTCCACGGCCGGCACCTGCAGGCCAGTGAAGGCCAGCAACGCGCCCACTACCATCATCAGCGGGAAGGCCAGCGGCAGCACCCACAGGGCGCGCTGCTTGCTTTGTGCCGCCCACAGGCCCACGGCCAGCATGGCCAGCAGGTGATCCACGCCCGAGAACGGGTGGGCGAAGCCGGCGGCCATGCTGGCCGTGGCATCCATGGTCGAACCGGGATGGCCCGGGTGGGCCAGCGCGGAGCCGGCCGCCAGTGCGGTGACGGCCAGCACGCCCAGGCGGGCGCGGGTCTTGGTCGAGACAGTAAACATGATTTCTCCTTGGGCAGATTCTGCAAAAAATGACAGGCGGGTCTAAGTTGTAGGGGCAGCGTCGGACAGTCGATACGATGCGCTTTCCGTTCGGACTGAGTAGCGGCTCTGCCGCGTATCGAAGGCGCTCGGTCGTGACGTCTTCGATACGGCCCTGTCGGGCCTACTCAGTCCGAACGGCAGTCATTGATTCAAGCCGCGTTCATTGAACTGGCTTCTGGTCCAGCAAGCCCTGCTTGCGGATGTACTCGATCACCTTCTCCACCCCATCGCCACTGCGCAGGTTGGTGAACACGAAGGGGCGTTCGCCACGCATGCGCTTGGCATCGGCCGCCATGATATCCAGATTTGCGCCCACATAGGGCGCCAGGTCGGTCTTGTTGATGATCAGCAGGTCGGAGCGGGTGATGCCGGGGCCGCCCTTGCGCGGAATCTTCTCGCCACCGGCCACGTCGATCACGTAGATGGTCAGGTCCGACAATTCCGGGCTGAAGGTGGCCGCCAGGTTGTCGCCACCGGACTCCACCAGGATCAGGTCCAGGTCGGGGAAGTCGGCGCTCATGCGGGCGATCGCCTCCAGGTTGATCGAGGCGTCCTCGCGGATGGCCGTGTGCGGGCAGCCGCCGGTCTCCACCCCCATCAGGCGATCGGCCGGCAGCGCATCGGCGCGCAGCAGGATCTCCATGTCTTCCTTGGTATAGATGTCATTGGTGATGACGGCCATGTCGTAATGGTCGCGCATGCGCTTGCACAGCATTTCGCACAGCGCCGTCTTGCCGGAACCGACCGGGCCGCCGATGCCCACGCGCAGCGGATTGGAAGTGGAATTGCTCATGGTTGTCTCTTGGTTCGTGTAGCTACGTTAATGATATAAATGATCAGGAGCGATAGATGCGGCTGTACTGCACCTCATGCTGCATCGACAGCAGCGACAGTCCCGGCGCCCAGTTGCACAGATCATCATCGTCCAGCGTCAGCGCCGTCGCCGCCGCCCTCTCCAGCTCCGGCTGCAGCGACAGCAAGATGCGCTGCCCTGCCACCTGCCCCAGCGGCACCGTCTTCACGCAGGCCAGCACCTGATTCTCGGCCCAGGCGAAGAGCATGCCCAGCACCGCCGCCTCCCGTGGCACCTGCAGCGCCACCGTGGCATAGGCCAGCGCGGTGGGCAGCGGCACTTCCGGCTGTGCCTGCAACAGCGCCAGCAGCTCGGCGTCGCCCAGCTTCAGGTCGGCGACCAGCTTGCCCAGCGAATAACCCATCTGGATGGTCTCGGCGCGGAACTCCGAGGTATCGCGCGCCGCCACGAAGCGCTCGGTCCAGCGCGTGACCGCCTCGGCATCGCGAGATTCAAAGGCCGCCACCAGTCGCGCAAAGATAGGCGCCTCGAAGCGCGCCACCACCTCATGCAGCGCATGGCCGATCCAGTCGCGTGCCGCCGCTTCGCTGTTGACCCGCCCGTTCTCGATGGCCGCCTCCAGCCCTTGCGAATAGCTGTAGGCGCCGATCGGCAGGGACGGGCTGCTCAGTTGCAGCAGATGCAGCAAGGCGCTGGCTTGCATGGATCAGCCCTCGTCCTTCTTGTCGCTGGGCCGGTGGATCTTCTGGCGCAGCGGGATCGGCGCCAGCGGATTGTGATGATGGTCGTCACCGTGATGGTGATGACCACCGCCATAGGCCCCGGCTTCCGGTTCGAAGGCGGCGGCTTCTTCCGACACGCGCGCGCCCAGACCTTCCAGCATTTCCTTGAGCACCGGGTCCTTGCGGATGCGCAGGAAGCCCACGCCCCCCGCATGGCCGATATGCGCCTGGGTGTGACGATTGCCGAGGTGGAAGGCGCAGCGCAGCAGCAGGTGCGCGTCGGCCGCATCGACCCGGTAGGTGGCCTCGGCCTTGGCGATGATCTTCACTACGCGGCCATCGTCGCCGCGCAGCAGGTCGCCATCGCGCAGCACGGTACCGCGCACGGTGAACACCGCCACATCCTCGCCCGAGCGCAGCGTGGCGCGCAGGCGGCTCTTCTCGCGCTGGTCGTAGGGCAGTTCCAGTTCACCGTCGATCTGCGCGGCCTGGTCTATCTTGGTATTGAGAGTCAGCATGAAAAATTCTAAGGAAATCAGAACAGGAAATAACGCTGCGCCAGCGGCAGCGACACCGCCGGCTCGCACACCAGCAGCTCGCCATCGGCGCGCACTTCATAGGTCTCGGAATCGACTTCCATCTTCGGTGTGGCACCGTTGTGGATCATGTCGCGCTTGCGCAGGTTGCGCATGTTCTTCACCGCCACCACCGGCTTGTTGAGCTTCAGTTGCTCGCCGATACCGGCGTCGAAGGCAGCCTGCGAAACGAAGGTCATGGACGTCTTCAAGCCACCGCCATAGGCGCCGAACATCATGCGGTAATGCACCGGTTGCGGCGTTGGGATGGAGGCATTCGGGTCACCCATCTGGGCTGCCGCGATCATGCCGCTCTTCAGGATCATCGAGGGCTTGGCACCGAAGAAGGCTGGCTTCCACAGCACGATGTCGGCGATCTTGCCCACCTCCAGCGACCCCACCACGTGCGAGATGCCGTGGGTGATGGCCGGGTTGATGGTGTATTTGGCGATGTAGCGCTTGATGCGGAAGTTGTCGTTGCGGGACGTATCTTCTTTCAGCGAACCGCGCTGCACCTTCATCTTGTGCGCGGTCTGCCAGGTGCGCAGGATCACCTCGCCCACGCGGCCCATGGCCTGCGAGTCGGAGGACATCATCGAAATCGCGCCGAGGTCATGCAGGATATCCTCGGCCGCAATCGTCTCGCGGCGGATGCGCGATTCGGCGAAGGCGATATCCTCGGCAATGGCCGGGTCCAGGTGATGGCAGACCATCAGCATGTCCAGGTGCTCGTCCAGCGTATTGACCGTGAACGGGCGCGTCGGGTTGGTGGAGGACGGCAGCACGTTGCCCTCGCCCACGGCCGCAATGATGTCCGGTGCGTGACCACCCCCTGCGCCTTCCGTGTGGAAGGTGTGGATGGTACGGTCCTTGAAGGCCGCCAGGGTGTGCTCCAGGAAGCCGCCTTCGTTCAGGGTATCGGTGTGGATGGCCACCTGGATGTCCATGCGATCGGCCACCGTCAGACAGTTGTCGATGGCGGCCGGCGTGGAGCCCCAGTCCTCGTGCAGCTTCAGGCCGATGGCACCGGCGCGGATCTGTTCTTCCAGCGGCAGCGGCAGGCTGACATTACCCTTGCCGAGGAAGCCCAGGTTCATCGGGAAGGCATCGGCCGCCGCCAGCATCGAATGGATGTGCCAGGGGCCGGGCGTGCAGGTGGTCGCCGCCGTGCCCACGGCCGGACCGGTGCCGCCACCCAGCATGGTGGTCACGCCGCTCATTAGCGCCTCCTCGATCTGCTGCGGACAGATGAAGTGGATGTGGCTGTCGATGCCGCCGGCGGTGACGATCATGCCTTCGCCCGCAATGATCTCGGTCGCGCCGCCGATGGCCATGGTCACACCGGGCTGGATGTCCGGATTGCCGGCCTTGCCGATGCCGGCGATCTTGCCCGACTTGATGCCGATGTCAGCCTTGACGATGCCCCAGTGATCCACGATCAGCGCATTGGTGATGACGGTATCCATCACGTCGGCGTGGGCGCGCTGCGACTGCCCCATGCCATCGCGGATCACCTTCCCGCCGCCGAATTTCACTTCCTCGCCATAGATCGTATAGTCCTTCTCGACTTCGAGGAACAGTGCGGTATCGGCCAGGCGCACGCGGTCGCCGACGGTGGGGCCGAACATCTCGGCATAGGCCGAGCGGGAAATCTTGCTCATTTGGTCTGTCCCTTCTTCTCCGTGCCGACATTGGCTTTCAGCTTGCCCATCACCAGTGCATTGAAACCATAGACGCGGCGGTCCCCCGCCAGCGCCACCAGTTCCACCGTGCGTTCCTGGCCCGGCTCGAAGCGCACTGCCGTGCCGGCGGCGATGTTCAGGCGCATGCCATAGGCCACGGAGCGCTCGAAGCGCAGCGCCGGATTGGTCTCGTAGAAATGGAAGTGGGAACCCACCTGGATCGGCCGGTCGCCGCTGTTGGCCACCGTCACGGTGGCCGTGGCACGGCCGGTATTGAGTTCGATGTCGCCGGGTTCGACCAGCATTTCGCCTGGAATCATGACGCGCTCCTCAAGGAATCGGATGGTGGACGGTGACCAGCTTGCTGCCGTCGGGGAAGGTGGCTTCGACCTGGATGTCGGGGATCATCTCCGGCACGCCTTCCATCACATCGTTGCGGCTCAGGATGGTGGTGCCCTCGGACATCAGCTCGGCCACGGTCTTGCCGTCGCGTGCGCCTTCCATGATGGCGGCGGTGATCAGGGCCACCGCTTCCGGATAGTTGAGCTTCAGGCCACGCGCCTTGCGGCGTTCGGCCAGCAGCGCGGCGGTGAAGATCAACAGCTTGTCTTTTTCTCTTGGTGTCAGTTCCATGTTGGCTCCCGGCCGGCTGGCGGCCTTCAGTTTCTATGACTTTGCTCGTTGCTTGATGCAGTTTCTACGATGCAGCTCAGGTATTCCAGATACGGGGGATCGCCGCTTCCCTGCCGGTGACTGCAGGCCTCAGCACCTGCCAGGCCGTATGCAGCCATTGTCGCGCCACCAGGCTGGATTGGCCCATGTAGCGGGCGATCAGCACCTGCTTCATCAGGGTGGCGCCGCTGCGCCCTTCCAGTTGCAGCGCGCCGATGGTCTCGCGCAGGCGGCCCAGCAGGGCGGCATCCATGCCATCACCCACGGCGATGAGCGTACCGCAGATGGTCTGTCCGTCCAGCGCCAGCGGCCCCTGCATGGCACCCGCCTCAGCCTGCAGGCGGCCTTGCTCGAACCAGACCAGCTTGCCGCCACGGCGGATGCTGGTGCGCTGGCTCACTGCGCCGGTGGTGAAGGTTTCGCCGGAGGCGGTGCGACCAAAGCAGAGAATCTCCGCACCCAGGTAAGCGGCGTCGGCCGCCAGGGTCACCTCGTGTTCCATGCGCACATCGGCGCCATCGAAGAAGATGGTTTCCTGCGGCAACCATTCCAGCTTTGCACCTGCGCCGGCGTCCAGGCGCACCACCTGGCGCGAATGCTGGCCGTTGGCGCGATACCATTTGCCGGCACCCGGCGTGGTCAGCAGGGCATGGGCGCGTTCGCCCACCTCGGCCGTGATGGAGAGCTGGTCGCCGCCCACGATCCCGCCCGGGGGATGGACGATGATGGCATGGCAGATGGAAGGGTCTTCGGGGTAGAGCGGTTTCTGCACGCGCAAGGGGCCGAAGTGCTGGCGTCGCAGCAGGCGCGTGGTGCCGCCATCGTCGGCAAAGCCCAGCGTCAGGCGTGCCTGGTCCGGCGCATGCCGCAGGGGCGCGCCCGGGGTCGCAGGGGCCGGCATGCTGGCGGGTTCCGGATGGCCGGGGAGTCGTTTCATACCTGGTTCTTCATTGCGTGGTGGGCAGCGTGCGCCGGGTCTGCCGGCCGCGAACATGCGACTTTATAGCAGACCCGCCGCAAATGCGCAGCTTCGTCTCGTGCATCGCTCTCCGTTCGGACTGAGTAGACCTGCAGGGTCGTATCGAAGGCGCTTAGCTGCCTGTCGACGCGGGCGCGCCTTCGATACGCCGCTTTGCGGCTACTCAGTCCGAACGGTATCTGTTGGACTGGGCTCCTCAGATACCTCAGACCGCCAGATGCTTCCTCACATCCTCGCCATCCATCTGGTCCTGCGTACCGGCCGCGACCACCTCGCCACGCGACATGACCACGAAGGTATCGGCCAGCTCGCGGGCGAAGTCGAAATACTGCTCGCACAGCAGGATGCCGATATCGCCGCGCTGGCGCAGCAGGCTGATGACGCGCCCGATATCCTTGATGATGGAGGGCTGGATGCCTTCGGTCGGCTCATCCAGGATGATCAGCTTGGGCTCGGCCAGCAGCGCCCGGGCAATTGCCAGCTGTTGCTGCTGACCGCCGGAGAGGTCACCCCCGCGACGGTGCAGCATTTCCTTCAGTACCGGGAAGAGTTCATAGACCTCGCCCTTGATGCTGGAGGCACGACGACCCGACAGCGTGGCCATGCCCATGAGCATGTTCTCTTCCACCGTCAGGCGCGCGAAGATCTCGCGCCCCTGCGGCACGTAGGCGATGCCCAGCCGGGCGCGCTGGTGGGGCTTCAGTTTGGTGATGTCGTGGCCTTCGAACATGACGTTGCCACGGGCCACCGGCAGCACCCCCATCAAGCATTTCAGCAGCGTGGTCTTGCCCACGCCGTTGCGGCCCAGCAGCGAGAGCACGCGGCCCTTCTGCACATCGAGCGAGACACCGCGCAGCGTATGCGCCGCGCCGTAATACTGGTTCAGTTCATTGACTTGCAGCATGGATGATGGTCTCCGCTCTTATCGTCCCAGGTAGACTTCGATGACACGCTCGTTGGATTGCACCTGGCGCATGTCGCCCTCGGCCAGTACCGATCCCTCGTGCAGCACGGTCACCTTGCCACCCTGGGCAATCTCTTCGACGAAGCCCATGTCGTGTTCCACCACCATGATGGAATGCTTGCCGCGCAGCTCGTTCAAGAGCTCTGCCGTGCGCGCTGTCTCGGCGTCGGACATGCCGGCCACCGGCTCATCCAGCAACAGCAGTTGCGGCTCCTGCATCAGCAGCATGCCGATTTCCAGCCATTGCTTCTGGCCATGCGAGAGCAAGCCGGCCAGACGATGCTCCTGGCCGTTCAGGCGGATCAGCTTGAGAATCTCCTCGATCTTGCCGATCTGCTCCGACGACAGGCGCGCAAAGAGCGTGGTCTTGACGCGCTTGTCCATCTTCATCGCCAGTTCCAGGTTCTCGAACACGGTGTGCTGCTCGAACACGGTAGGACGCTGGAACTTGCGGCCGATGCCGGCGTGCGCGATTTCATACTCGGTCATCTTGGTCAGGTCGATGGTCTGGCCGAAGAAAGCGGTGCCGGCGGTGGGCCGGGTCTTGCCGGTGATGACATCCATCATCGTGGTCTTGCCCGCGCCGTTGGGACCGATGATGCAGCGCAGCTCGCCCACCGAGATATCCAGGTTCAGGTTGTTGATGGCTTTGAAGCCATCAAAGGACACTGTGATGTTTTCCAGGTAGAGGATGGCCCCGTGGGTGGTATCGACGCCCTCGGGTTTGATGCGATCGTAGGACGTGCCATGGTCGGCGCGGGGCGTATCGACATTGCCGCCCAGGCCGCCGATGGCGACAGGGCTCTTGCCAGGTTCGATGGCACTCATGCGGCCTCCTTGGATGCGCTCGCTTCAGCCGGCGAGGCGGCGCGTTTCTTGAGTTTCTGTACCAGTCCCAGGATGCCCTGCGGCAGGAACAGCGTCACCAGGATGAAGATCAGGCCCAACGCATACAGCCACAGGTCGGGGAAGGCTGCGGTGAACCAGCTCTTCAGGCCATTGACGGTAAAGGCGCCGATGATGGGGCCGATCAGCGTGCCACGGCCACCGACGGCGGCCCAGATCACCATCTCAATGGAGTTGGCCGGCGACATCTCGGACGGATTGATGATGCCCACCTGCGGCACGTACAGCGCCCCGGCGATACCGCAGATCACGGCCGACAGCGTCCATACGAAGAGCTTGAACCACAGCGGGTTGTAGCCGATGAACATGAGGCGCGATTCGGAATCGCGCACGCCCTGCAGCACCCGGCCCAGCTTGGAGGTGACGATCATGCGGCAGACCAGCAGTGCGCCCACCAGCAGTGCCAGCGTCACCAGGTACAGCACCGCCTTGGTGGACGGCGCGGTAATGGTGAAGCCCAGGATGCGCTTGAAGTCGGTAAAGCCGTTGTTGCCACCAAAGCCCGTGTCGTTGCGGAAGAACAGCAGCATGAAGGCGAAGGTCATGGCCTGCGTGATGATGGAGAAATACACGCCCTTGATGCGCGAACGGAAGGCGAAGTAACCGAACACGAAAGCCAGCAGGCCCGGTACCAGCACCACCAGCAGCATGGAGAACCAGAAGTGGTCCGTCATCCACCAGTACCAGGGATAGGCCTTCCAGTTCAGGAACACCATGAAGTCCGGCAGGTCGCTCTGGTAGACCCCGTCACGGCCGATGGCGCGCATCAGGTACATGCCATGCGCGTAACCACCCAGCGCGAAGAACACGCCATGGCCCAGCGACAGGATGCCGGTGTAACCCCAGACCAGGTCCAGCGCCAGCGCCGCCATGGCGTAGCACATGAACTTGCCGACCAGCGCGATGGTATAGGACGACACGTGCAGGCTGCTGTCCGCCGGGAACAGCAGGTTGCAGATCGGCAGCAGCGCCAATACCACGGTGCAGATGACGATCCCGGCCCAGGCCGGGCGATTGAACAGCGAGGGGCGCATGATCATGGTGCTCATTCGACGCTCCTTCCCTTGAGTGCGAAGAGACCTTGTGGACGCTTCTGGATGAATACGATGATGAAGACCAGGATGGCGATCTTGGCCAGCACGGCGCCGGCCATCGGCTCCAGGAACTTGTTGACCTCGCCCAGGCCGAAGGCGGCAATCACGGTACCGGCCAGCTGGCCCACGCCTCCCAGCACCACCACCATGAAGGAATCCACGATATAGCCCTGGCCCAGGTCGGGGCCGACATTGCCCAGCTGCGACAGGGCCACGCCACCGAGACCGGCGATGCCGCAGCCCAGGCCGAAGGTCATCATGTCGATCTTGCCGGTGGACACGCCCACGCAATCGGCCATGCGGCGGTTCTGCGTGACGGCGCGCACGAACAGGCCCAGGCGGGTCTTGTTCAGGATCAGCCACACCGCAAACACCACGAACAGCGCAAAGAACACGATCACGATGCGGTTATAGGACAGCACCAGCGAACCCAGCACGGTGACCCCGCCCGACATCCAGCTCGGGTTGGCCACTTCCACGTTCTGCGCGCCGAAGATGGAGCGCACGCCTTGCATCAACATCAGGCTGATGCCCCAGGTGCAGAGCAGGGTCTCCAGCGGACGGCCGTAGAGCCAGCGGATCACCAGGCGTTCCAGCGCGATACCCACGGCCGCGGCGACGATGAAGGCCGCCGGCAGGGCCACCACCAGATAGGCATCGATGGCGCCCGGGAAGAACTTGCGGAACACCAGCTGGCACACATAGGTGGTATAGGCGCCGATCATCAGCAATTCACCATGGGCCATGTTGATGATGCCCATCAGGCCGAAGGTAATGGCCAGGCCCAGCGCGGCCAGCAGCAGTACGCTGCCCAGCGAGACGCCATAGAACAGCTTGCCGGCGAAGTCCACGATGGCCAGATGGCGGTCCAGCGCCGACAGGGTGCGCACGGCTTCCACCCGCACGCCTTCATCGGGTTCGACATAGGAGCCATCCGGATTCTTGGCCAGCATGTTTTCCAGCGCCGGCTTCAGCGAGGCATTGGTGGTCTCGGCCAGCGTCTTGACCGCAGCACGGCGCGCGGCCGGGTCGGTGGCATGCAGGTTGGCGGTAGCCTGCACCTGCAGCAGCACGTCCTTGATCTGGGGATCGCTTTCCTTGGCCAGCGCCTTTTCGATCAGCGGGATCTGCGCCGGGTCGGCATTCTTCAGGAGCTCGCTGGCGGCGGCCAGGCGCTGGTCGCGTTGCGGCGAGAGCAGCTTCAAGCCCGACAGGGCGCCATCGACGGCGCCACGCAGGCGGTTGTTGACGGTGATGCCCTCGGCATCATCGGGTGCCGGGCCGGTCTGGTCGGTGGCCGGGTTGAAGGCCTTGCCCGCATCATCGACGATGAGCACGTCACCGGCAGGGGTGACATAGAGCGCGTCGCTGTTCAAGGCATTGAGAATCTTGAGCGCGTCGTCGTTGGCCAGCGCCGCAATCTGGTTGACGGCGGCGATGCGCGCGTCAGGGTCGTCTCCGCCAAGGGGCTTGAGCAGGTCCGGTGCGATGGCCGCGCCCGCCGTCAGGGCATGGACGCAAAGCCAGGTCGCGAGGAGCCCGCGTAGGAACTGGATGGCTGGTGTCATGATGGTGTGCGCCTCGAAGCGCGAGCCGGACACGAAGCCGTGGCCGATGCGCATCGTCGGGCGTTCTTCTTGTGGAGGGAGGAACGTGCGGCGGTTGGAGCTCCTTCGATACGCCGCGTATCGAAGGAGCTCCGAAAGAACGCCTTGCAACTACAACAAGCTTAGTTCTTCTGCTTGCTTTCGTTACCCGGGATGTACGGGCTCCACGGTTGCGCGCGGATGGTGGTCTTGGTCTTGTAGACCACGTTGAACTGACCGTCGGCCTTGATTTCGCCGATCATCACGGGCTTGTGCAGGTGGTGGTTGGTCTTGTCCATTTCCAGCGTGTAGCCCGACGGTGCCTTGTAGGTCTGGCCACCCATGGCGGCGATCACCTTGTCGGTGTCGGTGGACTTGGCCTTTTCCACGGCCTGCGCCCACATGTGCATGCCGACGTAGGTGGCTTCCATCGGGTCGTTGGTCACGACGGTATCGGCGTTGGGCAGGTTCTTGGCCTTGGCGTATTCCTTCCACTTCTTGATGAAGGCGGTGTTGACCGGATTCTTGACGGACTCGAAGTAGTTCCAGGCAGCCAGGTGGCCCACCAGCGGCTTGGTATCCACGCCGCGCAGTTCTTCTTCACCCACCGAGAATGCCACCACCGGCACGTCGGTCGCCTTCAGACCGGCGTTGCCCAGTTCCTTGTAGAAGGGCACGTTGGAGTCGCCGTTGATGGTCGAGATCACGGCAGTCTTGCCACCGGCCGAGAACTTCTTGATGTTGGCCACGATGGTCTGGTAGTCGGAGTGACCGAAGGGGGTGTAGACCTCGTCGATGTCGGAGTCCTTCACGCCCTTGCTGTGCAGGAAGGCGCGCAGGATCTTGTTGGTGGTGCGCGGGTAGACATAGTCGGTCCCCAGCAGCACGAAGCGCTTGGCGCCGCCACCTTCCTTGGACATCAGGTACTCGACCGCAGGGATGGCCTGCTGGTTGGGCGCAGCACCAGTGTAGAAGACGTTCTTCTCCAGCTCTTCACCTTCGTACTGCACCGGGTAGAACAGCAGGCTGTTCAGTTCCTTGAAGACCGGCAGCACCGACTTGCGCGACACCGAGGTCCAGCAACCGAACACCACCGACACCTTGTCCTGCGAAATCAGCTGGCGAGCCTTTTCTGCGAACAGCGGCCAGTTGGAAGCGGGGTCAACGATCACCGGTTCCAGCTTCTTGCCCATCACGCCGCCGGCGGCGTTGATTTCGTCGATGGTCATCAGGGCCACGTCCTTCAGGGACGTTTCGGAGATGGCCATGGTGCCCGACAGCGAGTGCAGGATACCGACCTTGATGGTGTCGGCCGCGAAGGCGGAGGGCAGCCAGGAGGATGCGGCCAGTGCGAATGCGCCCAGTGCGGTGGCTTTCAGTACGGTACGACGTGACATGTGGTGCTCCCTCGAGAAAAGTTTTGGAAGATTTTTTTCACTGCCCAGTCGCTTTAGCAGAATGCGTGCCAATGGCGCGCTACGGGCGCAGGCCTGCATCAAAGCGGGGCGGGAGGAGACGGCGAGAGGGAGAAATGTTGTCAGCCGGAACAGATTTGCGCACCAAAGGCGAGCGCAATTGTCGACAGCGTCATGGTGTAACGGCAATATTCACCAAGCTGGCGCTTCTTGATGCCCGATCTTGGGGCAGGTCGCCAGGCGCCAGCCCAGGCGGGTTTGGCGTGATTTGGAGAGGATCGCACCGGGCTGCAGGCGGGCCGTCAGGATTGTTAACAATGGGATCCGGCCGGATGCGGGGTACTGCACTTCATGGGCTCCTTGCGGCCCCTGCAGCCGGACCATCCATTGCAGGGCGTTCAGCGCAACAGCACGTGCTGCATGAATTGCCGCAGGGGAAACTCGATCATGTTCTGCAGCGCCACCGGCAGCTCCAGCGGCCGCATGATCATCTTGATGGTGGTCTCGGGTTTGAGATTGACGCGCACCGTGCGGCTCATGCGCGAGGCCAGTTCCTTGAGCCGCGCCGGGTCGGCTGCCAGCTCCGGCTTGTGTACCATCACCACATGGCGGATGGCGCAGTCGGCGTCCTCATTCTTGAGTTCCAGCGTACGCCGGCTCAGGGTGCCGAAGACGCGCGAGCGGCCGATGTTTTCCTGGCGGCGGTAACGGCGGAAGTACTGGTAGAAGTGCTTGTAGTGGTTGACTTCGTCAGTGGCGATCAGGCCCGCCAGGTGCTTGAGCACAGGCTCGTCCGTGGCACGCGCCAGGGCGCGGTAGTAGGTGGAGGTCCCGGTCTCGACCACGCAGCGCGCCGCCAGCTCCTGGGCGCGGGTGGGTTCGAGCAGCTCGACCTTGCAGTAACCGGAATACTCGTCGAGGAAGCTTTGATAGGCACGCTGCCAGTCGAACTCCGGCCAGACGTGTTCGACATAGGCGCGCAGCGCCGCGCCGTGTTGCAGTTCTTCCTTTTCCCATTGTTCGCGCAACCAGCTCTCGACCTCGGCATCGCCCTTGTAGTATTCCACCAGGTTGTGCGTGTAGAGGTCCGAACCGCTTTCCACGAAGGAGGCGCAGGCGACCAGATAGAACAGGTCTTCATCGTGGCGTACGCGCGCCAGATCAATGCGGTTCAGGTCGATGTCTTCGATGGTCCAGTGTTTTTTTTCTTGGCGACTCGGGTTCATCTGCTATACCTCTCTCAAGGGTGACGGGTTGGCATAGCGGTATGATGCAGCGCGCGGTCAATGGTTCAGGGCGGAACAGCCGCGCTTTATCAAACTTTACAAAGCGACTTCCATCGTCAGCGCTTTGTCAGCAGGCAGGCGCCGGAATCACAGGTTGCGCGTGGCATCGCTGCCCAGCACCACCCGGTTGCGGCCCTGGTATTTGGCGTGGTACAGCGCCTGGTCGGCAATGCGCACCACCTGCTCGGCGGTGGTGCTGTCGTCAGCCTGCAGGGCGGCCACGCCGATGCTGGCGGTGATGTAGCCGGAGGGCGAATCGGCATGCGGCAGCTTCAGTTCGAAGATGGCCTGGCAGATGTTCTCGGCCTGCTGCAGGGCATGCGCGGTATCGCTCTCGGCGATGATGACGCTGAACTCCTCGCCACCGTAGCGGGCCACCAGATCGGTCGCCCGGCGTGAACTCTTCTGCAGCACCCGCGCCACGATGCGCAGGCATTCGTCACCGGCCACATGGCCATAACGGTCGTTGTATTTCTTGAAGTAATCCACATCCAGCATCAGCAAGGCCAGCGGATGACCGGAGCGCACCGAGCGCCGCAGCTCATTGACCAGCACCTCGTCGAAGCGCCGCCGGTTGGCCACGCCGGTCAGGCCATCGGTGGCCGAGAGCGCTTCCAGCTTGCGGTTGGCGCGCTCCAGTTCGCGCGTGCGCAGCGCCACCTGCTGCTCCAGTTCTTCCTTGTTCTGCTGCAGCTTGCCGGCCATCTCATTGAACTTGCGCGAGAGCACGGCGATCTCGTCGCCCCCTTCCTGCGCCACCCGCACCGTGGTATCGCCGCTGCCGGCTTCCTTCATGGCACCGACCAGCCGCTGCAGCGGCACGCTGATGCTGCGCGCGATCAGTGCCGAGAGCAGCAGCGAGACCGCAAAGCAGCCCAGGCCGATGGCGATGATCTTGTCGCGCACCGAACGGGTATCGGCGTTGAGCTTGTCGCTGGGCGTGGTACTGACCACCCACCACGACGAGTGCGGCAGCTTGGCGATGGCGGCGTAGTAGCGTGTCTTGTCCAGCCCGGTATAGGCGATGAAGTCGCTGGTGCGCCGTTGCGACAGGCTTTCCGAGATGCTGCTCAGCAAGGCCGGATCGGCGGTGCTGGCGCTGCCGTCGCGCCCCTGCACCACCACCGTGCCATCGCTGGCGTCGACGATGAAGATGCTGGAGTCATAGCCCAGTTCCACGCCCTCGAAGATGCTGAAGAAATAGCTCGGCCTCACTCCCACGAACAGATAGCCGGCCGGGCGGTTGTTGCCGGTAAAGCGGATCTCGCGCAGCATGGCCACGCTCTTCTGGCCGTGGCCGGCGTGATAGAGCGTCCACCAGGCGCGCCCACCCAGGTCGGGGGCGTCTTCGGCCACGCGGCTGATGCTGCCGGCCAGCGGCGCGAAGATCTGCGGATCGATGACCTGGCGCCGCCGGTCCAGCAGGTATTTCTGGTTGACGTCAGGCAAGGCCCCATAGGTATCGAGCAGCACCCGGGCCACGCCGCTGCGGGCCGCCGCACTGGCGCCTTCATGGCCGCTGTAGTAGTCGCCCAGCAGGCGCTGCAGCTTGTCCGAGAGCGCCAGTTCCTCGCTGGTGTCCTCGATCTTTTCCATGCGCAGCAGCAGGTTCTGCGAAATCTGCCTGGCTACCTGCACCGAGTAGGTGCGCACCTTGTCCTGGGTCGCGCGGCTGGTCTCACGGTAGGCCAGCAGGCCCGAGATCAACAGCGGCACCAGCGACACCAGGATGAAGGAATTGATCAGCCGATAGCGGATCTCGATCCGGCGCAGGAAACCCAGGGAGAGGAAGTCTAGCCGTCTATGCATGGAACATATCCTGTCTCCCGTCTCACTTGCCCGCCAGGCCGGCCTGTTCGGCGATGGAATCCTGCAGTGCACGCGCGGCCCGGGGCGGGGTCGTACTGCCCGCCAGGACTGCCTGCAACTGCGCGTGCAGGACCTCGATGGTATTGACCGGCAGCAGCGAGTAGTACAGGCCGGGCGCATTGGTGCGCGTCGCGTCGCGTGTCATCTCGTCCACCAGCGCAAACAGCGTCCGGTCGCCCTTGATGTCGCTGGCGATCACGCGGAAGGGCGGGATGTTCTGGCGCTTGCCCTGCCAGATGCTCATGCCCGGGCCATACAGGAAATCCAGGAACTGCGCCGCGACTTCCCGGTGCCTCGCGCTGCTGCCCTGGGCCACGGCAAAACCGGTCTCGCTGCCGATGACCGGCCTGATGGGCTGTCCCTTGTCGTTCCAGGGCGGCACGAAGACGCCCACCCGCATCCCGCGCCCATGCATCAGCATGCCTGCCGCCCAGGTTCCCTGGAAGGTCATCGCCACACGGCCCTCGGCAAACTGGTTCAGGGTGGCATCGTAACCGGCGCGCAGGCAGTCGGCCTGGACCATCTTCTGCTCCACCAGCGTACGCAGGCGACTGAAGATGGAAATGCCCTGCGGGTTGTCCAGCTGCAAGCTGCCATCGGCGATGCGGGCGCGCCAGTCCGGGACATTGGCGGCAATGGCATTGGCAAAGCCATAGCTGAACGGTCCATTGCCCAACATGTTGGGGAAGGCGCCCGACAGGGCCAGGGGCGTGAGGCCGGCCTTTCGCAGCGCTGCGCCAGTCGCCAGGAAGGCCTCGAAGTCGGTTGGCGGCGCCGTGATGCCGGCGCGCTCGAACATGTCGCGGTTGTAGTAGATCAGCGTGGTGGCGATACCCGAGGGGATGCCGTAGCGCCGCCCGCCCGGGGCCGTCCACTCGCGTTGCAGGATGTCCAGCAGATTGTTCCAGGCGCGTGTCTGCCCGAGGTCGGCCAGCATGCCCTGATCGGCCAGCTCGGCGGTGTAGGGGCTGGCGTTGACGGAGATGATGTCGGGCAGGCTATCGGTGGCGGCACGGGGTTTGAGGTTTTCCTCGACGGAATTGCCGATCATGAATTGCAGGTCGATGCGCACGTCGGGATGATCGCGGACAAACGCATCGGCCACCCGATGCATTTCCTCCGACCAGTCCGGCGCCCACACCAGGGCCGTCAGTACCAGCGGTCCGGACGACTCGGCGCGATCGACCGTCTGACTGGCCGCCGGGCCTGCAGCGCCATCATCGCCGCCTCCGCAGGCGGCCAGCAGCAATGCCGCAGCCACCCCAGCAATGACGAGCTTGAGGCCGGCGAGGGTCTGTCCTGTCAAGTCCGCCGGCCAGCCGCCTGATCGATGGCTCCCGACGGGCGCGCGTGTAGTTGATGGCGTAAATCGGCCACGCATTGATTTCCCCTGCGGCAAAGATCTTTTTTGTTCTACAGCAACGTGCCGCACCGTATCGTCGGCGTGTGGCTCGTACTGCGCCTACCTGCCGCTCCTTGCATGGAGTCCCGTGATCTGAAAACGATGGAAACGAGTGTGCCAGCTTTTGCGCGAACCTGCACGAGCGCTGTCTGATTTTATTGTCCGGGCTCAGTTTTTTCTTGGCGGCAAGCTCGCATTACTTGATGCAGTCCGCTGATGGAAGCAGGCCGGCACTTTATAATACGGCCCTCACGCCATCAGGCCGCAGCGGTTCACTTCGTATGATCAACGCCTTCGCGCGCAATGCGGCTGCCTCGACAATTCCACATGCACAACAACGATCAATCGCTCTCGACGGGCAAATTTCCTCCATGGCTGGCAGTCCTGGCCGCGCTCACGGCCATGGGTGCCCTGGCCATCGACATGTACCTGCCCAGCTTCACCGCCATCGCCCAAGACCTGGGTGTGGGGACCAATCTGGTGCAGCTCACCCTGGCCTCCTTCCTGATCGGCCTGGCGGTGGGCCAGATGTTCTATGGCCCGCTGTCGGACCGCTTCGGGCGCAAGCCGCCGCTGTTCTTCGGTATCGCGCTGTACTTCGTCTGTTCGCTGCTGTGCATCTTCGCCCAGAACATCGAGACCCTGATCGTGCTGCGCCTGTTCCAGGGCCTGGGCGGCAGTGCCGGCATGGTGATCCCGCGGGCCATGGTGCGCGACCGCATGGGCGCGGAAGGATCGGCCAAGGCCTTCTCGATGCTGATGCTGGTGTTTGGCCTGGCGCCCATCCTCGCTCCCTTCATCGGTGGGCTGATGCTGGTCTTCGCCAGCTGGCGTGGCATCTTCGTGGTGCTGACCATCTTCGGGCTGCTGTGCATGGTAGGTACGCGTAAATACCTGACCGAAACCGTGGATGTCACCCGGGCCGAACCGCTGCACCTGGGACGCACGCTGCGTCAGTACTGGGGCCTGCTGCGGCATCGCCAGTTCATGTCCTATGTGCTGTGCGGTGGCCTGGTGCAAGCCGGCATGTTTGCCTACATCGCCGGCGGTCCATTCGTGGTGATCGAATTGCACGGCATCAAGCCGCAATACTTCGGCTTCGTGTTTGCCTCCAATGCCATTGGCCTGATTGCTGCCTCGCAGATCAATGCACGGCTGGTGGTCAAGCGCTCGGCCGAGCGCGTGCTGGGCAAGGTGCTGTGGGTGCCGGCCGGCCTCTCCCTGCTGGTAGTACTGATGGTGCTGGCGGGTCTTGAAAGCCTGCCGCTGCTGCTGTTCGGCTTCTTCGGTTTCCTCACCGCCTACGGCTTCACCGGTCCCAACGCCACCGCCATCGCACTGAAGCACCAGGGCCGTCAGGCCGGCACGGCGGCCGCGCTGATGGGGACGCTGCAATTCGGCATGGGGGTGTTGTCCGGCGTGGTGATGAGCCTGTGGCATGACGGCACCGCCTTGCCGCTGGTCTCGGTGATGGCCATCTGCGGTAGCGCCGCCTTCCTGCTGTATCACCTGGTGGCCAAGCATGAGCCGGTGACGCCGGCGGTCCAGTAAGGCCGCGGTCATACTCTCGCTTGTTCATGTGGGATGAGTCGTCTCAGTCGTCTCTCTTGACCAAGGTTTGCCGGAAGAAAGCAACGACCTCTTCGTTGAAGTGGCGATGGAAGTTAGTACGATCAAATCCCGGTGCACTGTTGCAGATCTCGGGCAGGCGCTGGGCCATCATCGGGCTACAAGGCGCAAGAAAATCGAAGTGGCCGGCATGCAATACGACATGGTACTGAGGTGTTGGCGGCAAGGCGCGCAGTACTTCTTCCGCGTACCAGGGATGAGGCAGGATCTGGTCATCTTCGGCCCTCCACAATTGCACGGGAACGCTGACCCCTTGCAACCGGTTGGCGAAGGTAAATCCGAGGGCTGGTGCGGCAATCACCGCTGCCTTGATACGTGCGTCCTGTTCCTGGCGTTCAGGTAGCGGCATGGTCGCCGCCTGCCCGGGCGCGGTTTCCTGTGCAATGAGTTGGCAGGCGAAGTGACGAGGGTGCTGGAGACAGAACGGTGCGATGGATCCCATGTCCGGCTTGCCGCCGATATTGACCAATGCCGTAAATCCTCCTGCGGAAAAGCCAAAGATTCCGATGCGATCGTCATCAATCTGTTCATGATCGCGCCACTGCTGCTGCAGGTAATCCAAGGCTCGGCGCACGTGCGCTGGTCGTTCCAGAATGAAAAGGCGGCGACTCTGATCCAGCGCGTTATCGCCCGGATGCAACACGGCTGCAGCAATGAAGCCGGCTTGCGCAAGCGCGACTGCGGTATCGTAATGTGAAAGATAAGTACCGCCTGTGCCATGCGATATCAGGATCAGTGGATGCTTCCCGCCTGCCATCGTTCCTTCCATGGCCAGGTCTTGCGTGGTCCACCCGAGGCTGACCGTTTGCACGGGCGAACTGGTCGGATACCAGATCGCCAGCTTCAGTACCTGGCCGCGTTCATCGTAGGTAGTTTGTTCCTGGAAACCGACTGTACCAGCCCATGCGTTGGCATAGCCCCACATCCACAACAGCGCCATGAAGGCGCGCAACAAGCGGTTAGTGTTGATGTTCATGGCAAGTTGATCAACGAAGCGCACGAACCGGGATCAGCAAGTCGGTATGTAATGCCTCCTGCGCGACCTCGTGAGGTTGGTTGCGATAGCACTCGATGAGTGGCCTGTCGTCGGGCTCGTAACCGCTGTAGGGAAGCCACAGACTGTAGAGAGCGGCAATGCTGGCATTGATCTGCGTATAGCGGCCTATCACAGTGTGGCAGGCATACGTTCCGGCCGCGATGTCGATGCATTCCATGCCATCGTCAAGCCGATCATCGCTGCTGCGCAATGCCGCTGCGTAGTAGCGGAAGCTCGCGCCTTGGTCGGGGTCGCCATAGCAAACACCATAACGTACCGGCGCAGCGCGCTTGCCCAACAATCGATGCAGCCGTCGATGAGTATGCGCGATGGTACTCGTCGGACCTTCGTGGCGTAGCGCCTGTAGTTGCAAGGTTTCTTGTCGGATCAACGGTACTTCGGGATGGGACGCGTGCTGAGCGAATTTACCTTGCTGTACCGATTGGGTCATGACGGCGATCTTGCGTCTGAATGTACTTGGCGAGTCGCCGGAAAACTGCCGGAAGGCCCGGGTGAAGGCTTGCGGACTCTCATAGCCGCACGCCAACGCAATCTCTGTCACGTTGCCGTCCTGATTGGCTAGCCTCACTGCCGCCATCGCCAGGCGCTGGTGACGTAGCGTATCCATGACGGTTTCTCCCGTGAGGCCGCGGTAAAGGCGATGGAAATGAAAAGGTGAAAAGGCGGCGATGGCGGCCAGCCCTTCCAGGCTGTGCTGTGCCATGGGATCGGCCGCGATCGCGGCGATGACCTTAGCCATGCGTCTGTGATAACGGTGGATTGAGTCGGAGTTCATGGTGCAGTGTAGTCCGACACAGCCAGAGCGACTTAGCGGATCTTGCGCTTTTCGGGAGGCCTGTATGTATACCCAGGCAGATTTCCAGATCTTCGGGCGTCCCGGTCCGGACCGCAGATCAATCCGATACAGTCTCGCGCGTGATGACCATTTCCATGTTGCAGCGCGCATGCGACCCGGCCATGCGCCGGGTCTTTTTGGGCGCGGCCTGCCCGATTTCCGGGATGAGGCCTCACGCATGAGGTGCGTCACTGCATCAATAGCGCTCATGACGCATGGCGCGCCAGCCCTCGTGCGGTTTCCCTGCATGCCTGCTAAGGCCTTGTTGCGCAAGGCTTTGCGGCTTGCGTGGGGGAAGGTGGCACGCTCGTTGCTGTAGAGGTCTTCGCGGTCTGACCAGTCAGGCCAATCCGAGGACGCCACCATGAGCATGCCCAATATCGCAGCACAGACCTTGCAGCGCCAGATTCTCAGCGGCACCTATGCCGCCGGTGAGATGCTGCCCAGCCAGCGCGAGCTGGCCGAGTCGATGGGCATCAGCCGCGCGTCCCTGCGCGAGGCCCTGTCGATGCTGGAAGCGCTGGGCTTCATCCGCTCCGTACCCGGCAAGGGCACCCTGGTCACCGAGCGCCAGGATGGTCGCATCGCACCGCCGCTACCCTCCGTGGGCGAGGAAGACAGCAGCGCCCCCGAACTGGGCCTGGCGGCCGTGTTCCAGCTGCGCCATGTCCTCGAATCGGCGGCCGCCGCGCTGGCCGCGCGCCATATCACCGCCCATGCCACGCCGCGCCTGTGGGGCATCCAGGCCCGCTTCGAGGATGCGCTCAAGAATCTCGACCTGGTCAGCGCTTCGCATGCCGACCTGGAATTCCATCAACTGGTCGCCGAACTCTCCGGCAACCCCGCCTTCGTCCAGGTGGTGCGCCAGTTCGAACGTCCCATCAGCCACAGCCTGCGCGTGCCATTTGCCGATCGCGAACGCATCTGGGCGCCCGCCGTGGAGCACCGCGTCATCGCCGCCGCCATCTCGGCAGGCGACATCGAGGGTGCGCGCCGCGCCATGCAGGAACACATCGCCAATGCCGCCGAGCGGGTCGGTCTCGGTTTTTCCCCGCCCTGATGTCGGCCACCCGCGCCCACCTGGCAAGGTCGCCATCGAGTCCTTTGCGTTTCATCTGTCGTTTCCATCGTCGTCCCTCAACAAGGAAAGCACTGCCATGAAATTTCCCAAGACCGCTACCCTGACGCTGGCCTGTACCCTGGCCTTCGGCACCTTTGCCAGCCTGGCTGCCTTGCCCGCCCACGCCGAAAAGGTGTTGCGCATCGCCATGACCGCCGGCGACATCCCGCGCACGCTGGGCCAGCCCGACCAGGGCTTCGAGGGCAACCGTTTCACCGGCATCCCCATGTATGACGGCCTGACGCAATGGGACCTGTCCAAGGCCGACAAGGCCAGCGAACTGATTCCCGACCTGGCCCTGTCGTGGCAGGTCGATGCCAAGGACAAGACCAAGTGGATCTTCAAGCTGCGTCCCGGCGTGAAATTCCATGACGGTTCGGCCTTCAATGCCGATGCCGTGGTCTGGAACGTCAACAAGGTGCTGGACAAGAACGCCGCCCAGTTCGATCCCAGCCAGGTCGGCGTGACTGCCTCGCGCATGCCCACCCTGCGCGGCGCCAAGAAGATCGACGACCTGACCGTGGAACTGACCACTTCCGAGCCCGATTCCTTCCTGCCGATCAACCTGACCAACCTGTTCATGGCCTCGCCCGCGCAGTGGGACAAGAAGCTGGCCGCCGTGCCGGCCTCGGTGACCGACAAGGCCGAGCGCTCCAAGCAGGCCTGGGCCGCTTTCGCCGCTGACGCGTCCGGCACCGGCCCGTTCCGCATGGCCAAGTTCGTCCCGCGCGAGCGCCTGGAAGTGGTCAAGAATGACGGCTACTGGGACCCGGCGCGCCGCCCCAAGATCGATCGCGTGGTGATGCTGCCCCTGCCCGAGGCCAACTCGCGCACCGCCGCCCTGATGTCGGGCCAGGTGGACTGGATCGAGGCCCCCGCGCCTGACGCGCTGGACGCCATCAAGGCACGCGGCTTCAAGATCTATTCCAATCCGCAGCCGCACGTGTGGCCGTGGCAACTCTCCTTCGTCCCCGGTTCGCCCTGGCTGGACAAGCGCGTGCGCCACGCTGCCAACCTGTGTGTGAACCGTCCGGCCATGAAGCAGCTGCTGGGCGGTCTCATGGGTGAAGCCACCGGTACCGTGGAACCCGGCCACCCGTGGCGTGGCAACCCCAGCTTCCAGATCAAGTACGACCCTGCCGCCGGCAAGAAACTCATGAGCGAAGCCGGCTATTCGGCGGCCAAGCCGCTCACCGTGAAGGTGCAGATCTCGGCCTCCGGCTCGGGCCAGATGCAACCGCTGCCGATGAACGAGTTCATGCAGCAGAACCTGAAGGATTGCTTCTTCGATGTGCAGTTCGACGTCATCGAGTGGAACACGCTCTATACCAACTGGCGCATCGGCGCCAAGGACCCGAGCGCGCACGGTGCCAATGCGATCAACGTCAGCTTCGCCTCGATGGACCCGTTCTTTGCCATGGTGCGTTTCGTCGATACCAAGGCTGCGCCGCCGACCTCCAACAACTGGGGCTTCTACAGCAACCCGGAGGTGGATGCCCTGATCGCCAAGGCCCGCACCACCTTCGATCCCAAGCAACGTGATGCGCTGCTGGCCCAGTTGCACGCCAAGATCGTGGATGAGGCGCCCTTCGTCTGGGTGGCCCACGACACCGGTCCGCGTGCCATCGCCGCCAAGGTCAAGGGCGTGGTCCAGCCGCAAAGCTGGTTCATCGATATCGCCACCATGAGCATGGACTGAGACTGAACCGCGTCAGCGGCGCCACCCTGCACGACCCGGCGCCGCTGACGCTTCCCGTACTTTGACGTTTTTTGCACCTTGACGTTTTCTGCACCATCCCTTGTCTTGTTTGCGGCGCTGGTGCCGCTGATCCCGACCCGTCGCCGGAACCGCCATGATCGCCTACCTCATACGACGCACCCTCTACGCCCTCCCCATCATGCTGGGTGTGGCCTTTCTCTGTTTCATGCTGGTCCATATCGCCCCGGGTGATCCGCTGGTCTCGATCCTGCCGCCGGATGCCTCGGCCGACCTGCAAAAGCAGTTGATGGAACTCTACGGCTTCAACCGCAGCTATCCCGAGCAGTTCCTGAGCTGGGTCTGGCGTGCCCTGCATGGCGACCTGGGCAGTTCGATCGCCACCGGTCGGCCGGTGGCCGCCGAAGTGTTCAAGGCGGTCGGCAATACCTTCATGCTGGCCGCCGGGGCCACCCTGATCGGTTTCGTCTTCGGCTCGCTGTTCGGTTTCGTGGCGGGCTACTTCCGCAATTCCTGGATCGACCGGCTGGCTTCCTTCATCTCGGTGGTGGGCGTCTCGGTCCCGCACTACTGGCTGGGCATGGTGCTGGTGATCGTGTTCTCGTCCAAGCTGATGTGGCTGCCCGCCACCGGCGCCGGGCCCGATGGTTCGGGCGCGTGGGTGTGGGACCTGGAACACATGAAGTACCTGATCATGCCGGCCGTCACCATGTCCTTCATCCCCATGGGCATCATCGCCCGTACCGTGCGGGCGCTGGTGGCCGACATCCTGTCGCAGGAGTTCGTGGTCGGCCTGAAGGCGCGCGGCCTGTCCGACGCCGGCGTGCTGCGCCACGTGGTCAAGAACGCCGCCCCCACCGCGCTGGCCGTGATGGGCCTGCAGCTGGGTTACCTGCTGGGTGGCTCGATCCTGATCGAGACCGTGTTTTCCTGGCCCGGCACCGGCTTCCTGCTGAACCAGGCGATCTTCCAGCGCGACCTGCCGCTGCTGCAGGGAAGCATCCTGGTGCTGGCCCTGTTCTTCGTCGCGTTGAACCTGCTGGTGGATATCCTGCAAACCATCTTCGACCCCCGTATCGAGCGAGCCTGACATGAATCTCACCACCCCCGTCTCCGCCCTCGACACCGCCGATGCGCAGGACGCTACCCTGCGGCGCTCGCGCGGCCACTGGGCCAACGTCGCCGCACGCCTGGTGCGCAACCCCGGTGCCATGATCGCCGCCGGCATCCTGCTGCTGCTGATCTTCGCCGCCGTCGCCGCACCCTGGGTGATGCCCAGTGATCCCTTCGCCACCTCGATGTTTGCGCGCCTGAAACCCATCGGCACCGCCGGTCACCTGCTGGGGACCGACGAACTGGGACGTGACCTGTTCTCGCGCCTGTTGCTGGGCGGGCGACTGTCGCTGTTCATGGGGATCACGCCGGTGCTGCTGGCCTTCGTGATCGGCAGCGCCCTGGGCATCCTGGCCGGTTATGCGGGCGGCTTCACCAATACCGCCATCATGCGCAGCATCGACATCCTCTACGCCTTTCCCTCGGTGCTGCTGGCCATCGCGCTGTCCGGCGCCCTGGGCGCGGGCATCTTCAACGCGCTCACCTCACTGACCATCGTCTTCGTGCCGCAGATCGCCCGCATCGCCGAGAGCGTCACCACCCAGGTGCGGCGCAGCGACTATGTCGATGCCGCACGCGCCTCCGGGGCCGGTGCCTTCACCATCGTGCGGGCGCATGTGCTGGGCAATGTGCTGGGACCGATCTTCGTGTATTCCACCAGCCTGATCTCGGTGTCGATGATCCTGGCCTCGGGCCTGTCCTTCCTCGGCCTGGGCGTGAAGCCGCCCGAGCCGGAATGGGGCCTGATGTTGAACACCCTGCGCACCGCCATCTATACCCAGCCCTGGGTGGCGGCCTTGCCGGGTGCCTTCATCTTCGTGACTTCGATTTCCTTCAACCTGTTGTCCGACGGCCTGCGTTCGGCCATGGAGGTCAAACAATGAGCCTGACTGCCCATCTCCTGAGCGAGGACAAGCAAGACATCGGCGGCCCGCGCCAGCCGCTGCTGGGCGTGCGCGCGCTGCTCAAGCACTTCCCGCTCAAGCAGCAGGGCCTGCCCTTCCAGCGGGGGCCGGCCAATGCGGTGCGCGCCGTCGATGGCGTGAGCTTCGACATCTTGAAGGGCGAAACCCTGGGTGTGGTCGGCGAGTCCGGCTGCGGCAAGTCCACCACCGCCCGCGTGCTGATGCAGCTGATCCAGCAGGACAGCGGCGAGCTGGTGTTTGACGGCCAGACCGTCGGTTCGCGCGCCTTGCCCCTGCGCCAGTTCCGGCGCCAGGCGCAGATGGTGTTCCAGGACAGCTATTCCTCGCTCAACCCGCGCATGACCATCGAGGATTCGATTGCCTTCGCGCCCACCGTGCACGGCCTGCCGGCACGCCAGGCTATCGCCCGCGCCCGCAGCCTGCTGGCACGTGTGGGCCTGCAGCCGGAGCGGTTTGCCGGACGTTATCCGCACGAACTCTCCGGTGGCCAGCGCCAGCGCGTCAATATCGCCCGCGCCCTGGCCCTGGAGCCGCGCCTGGTGATCCTGGACGAAGCCGTGTCGGCCCTGGACAAGTCGGTCGAGGCCCAGGTGCTGAACCTGCTGCTGGACCTGAAGCAGGAGTTCGGCCTGACCTATCTCTTCATCAGCCACGACCTGAACGTGGTGCGCTTCATCTCCGACCGCGTGCTGGTCATGTACCTGGGCCAGGTGGTGGAGGTCGGTCCGGCCGAGCAGGTGTTCGACGCGCCACGCCATCCCTACACACGGGCGCTGCTGCGGTCCATGCCCAGCATGGACCCTACCCGCCGTACTGAGGAAGCCCCGCTGGCGGGCGATCCGCCCAATCCCATCAACCCGCCCTCCGGCTGCCGCTTCCATACGCGCTGCCAGTTCGCGCAGGAAGTCTGCAAGCAGCGCGCTCCCAGTTTCGTCGAGGCGACGCCCGGGCATGGCGTGGCCTGCCTGCGCTATGAAGCGGGCAGCGGCTACGATGCCACCGCCTTCGAGGCCGGCATGATCATCGAGGAGCCGCAACATGGCTGAACAAGGCAAGCAATCCATGGTGCGCCTGCAGGATCTGCGCGTGAGCTTCAAGGCGCCTGGCAAGACCATCCGCGCCGTCAGCGGCGTGGACTTGGAACTGGCCGAGGGCGAGGTGGTGGCCCTGATCGGCGAGTCCGGTTCGGGCAAGAGTGTCACGCTACGCTCCATCATGCGCCTGCACCCCGAAGCACGCACCCGCATCGAGGGCCGGCTGGAAGTCGATGGCCGCGACGTGCTGGCCATGAACGGGCGCGAGCTCTCGGCCCTGCGCGGCGATGCGGTCGCCATGATCTTCCAGGAGCCCCTGCTGGCGCTGGACCCGGTCTATACCGTGGGCGCCCAGATCGTCGAGACCATCCGCCGCCATCGCAAGGTCTCGGCGACCGAGGCCCGCGCCCAGGCGCTGGCGCTGTTCGAAAAGGTGCGCATCCCCAGCCCGGAGCGCCGCCTGGATGCCTATCCGCACGAGATGTCGGGCGGCATGCGCCAGCGCGCCATGATCGCGCTGGCCCTGTCGTGCTCGCCCAAGGTCTTGCTGGCCGATGAACCCACCACCGCACTGGACGCCACGGTGCAGATCCAGATCCTGCTGTTGCTGCGTGAACTGCAACGCGAGCTGGGTTTGTCGATCATCTTCGTCACGCACGATATCGGCGCCGCCGTCGAGGTGGCCGACCGCATCGCCGTGATGTACGCCGGTCGCATCGTCGAACAGGGCCCCGCCGCCCGGCTGCTGACCCAGCCGCGCCATCCCTACACCATGTCGCTGCTGCAAAGCCGCAGTCATGGCGCCATGCAGAAGGGGCAGCGCCTGCAGACCATTCCCGGTGCGCCGCCGGATCTCGCCAATCTCCCGCCCGGCTGTGCCTTCGCCGAACGCTGCGCCCACGCCCGGCCGGATTGCCTGAGCCAGCAACCCCCCGAGCTGAAACTGGATGCGCAGCATGCGGTACGCTGTCTGCGTGCGCAGGAACTGCAGTTCGCCGCCTGAGTGCCGGCTGTTGCCTGCCCTGCATCCCGACTACCCCGAACACTCTGACCTGACAAGGACCTTTGCATGACCGCCGATGCCCACGCTGCTGCTGCTGCCTCCGCCCGCTGTTTCGTCCCCTATCCTCCCGTGCCGCTGGAGAACGCCGCTGCCGGCCCGCTGGCCGGGGTGCGCCTGGCCGTGAAGGATATCTTCGATGTGGCCGGCTACCCCACCGGTTGCGGCAATCCGCATAGGCTGGCCATGTCCGGCATCAAGTCTTCTTCGGCGCCGGCAGTGCAGGCACTGCTGCAGGCCGGCGCCCACTTCGTGGGCAAGGTCTATACCGATGAACTGGCCTTCTCCATGAATGGCAAGAACGCCCACTTCGGCACGCCGCGCAACGGCGGTGCACCCGATCGCATTCCCGGTGGCTCCAGTTCCGGTTCGGCCTCGGCGGTCTCCAACGACCTGGCCGATCTGGCGCTGGGGACCGATACCGGCGGTTCGGTGCGCGTGCCGGCCAGCCATTGCGGCCTGATCGGCTTGCGTCCCACGCATGGGCGCGTATCGCTGGCCGGGGTCATGGACCTGGCCAGCAGCTTCGACACCTGCGGCTGGTTCGCCCGCGACATGGGGGTGTTCAGCCGTGCCGGCGAGGTCTTGCTGGGCCCTGATAGCGCGCCCCTGCCCGAGCAGCCACGCACCATGGTGGCGGCCGACGTGCTGGCCCTGCTGGAGCCCCGTGTGCAGGAGGTGTTTTCGCAGACGCTGGATCGTCTGGCCGGCGTGATCGGCACCCCGCAACCGGTGAAGACCGCCGCGCCTTCCTTCGATACCCTGTACTGGGCCTTCCGCCACATCCAGGGCTATGAAGCCTGGCAGGCCCATGGCGAGCAGATCCGTCGTCATGATTTCCAGCTCGGCCCGGGCGTGGCCGAGCGTTTCTCCTGGTCGGCCACCATCACGCCGCAGCAGATGCAGCAGCATAGTGCGGTGCGCGCCGGCTTCCGCGAAGTCTTCCAGCGCCTGCTGGGCCAGGATGGCGTGCTGCTGTTGCCCAGCGCGCCGGATGTGGCGCCACTGCTGACCGACTCCGAACAGTCCCTGGAAAACTATCGCAACCAGGCCGTGCGCATGCTTTGCCTGGCCGGGCTGTCGGGCTGCCCGCAGATCTCCTTGCCGCTGATGCGCCTGGATGGCGCACCCTTCGGCTTTTCGCTGATCGCGCCGGTCGGCAGCGACCGTTCCCTGATCCGCTACGCCGCGAGACTGATGCATGAGTGCGCCTGAGCCCACGTCGCGGGTGGTGCTGGCGCAACCGCTGACGGCACGGGCCTTTGCGCCCTACGGCGACCTGCTCGCGCCGGGCGAGGCCGGGCGTGAGATCAACTTCGGCACCACCCAACGTTTCGATGACGTGGCCCGGCTGGATGTAGAGGAGCAGGGCGGGCGCGCCTGCGTGGCCCTGTTCCGCACCGACGCGCAGACCCACCGGGCGCCCTATCCCCTGCGCGCCTTCGAGCGCCATCGCCTGGGTAGCCAGAGCTTCATCCCGCTGGGCGCAAGTCGCTGCCTGGCGGTGTTGGCCGGCAGTGGCGACACCCCCGACGAGGCCGCCATCGTCGCCTTCATGATCGAGCCCGGCCAGGGCGTGACGCTGCGGCGCGGCGTCTGGCATCACCCCCTGATCACGGTGGGCGCAGCCGACGTGCTGGTGATCGAGCGCGCAGCGGCCAGCGAGGATTGCCAGGTCATGGCCATGACCACGCGCGTGGAAGTGCGGTTGGGCTGATGCGGCTGACGCGGCTGATGTTGGGCCTGGGCAAGCCGCCCCAGGCGAATCCTGCAATAATGACGGATTGTCACCGCCCCGATCAGTCTTGCGCCTGGTAGCCATGTGCGCTGGTCACGGCCGCCTTCCTTTTTTCCTGTCACCGTCATGCTGCACGCAGTCGCCGCCTCCGTCCTGTGGGGCCTGTTCCCGCTTTACTTCAAGTTGTTGAAGGAGGTTGCTTCCTTCGATATCGTGGTGCACCGGCTGTTCTGGTCCTGCGTGTTCCTGGCGGGTGTGCTGGCCTGGCGGCGACAGTGGCGCTGGCTGGGGGAGGTGGCGCGTCAGCCCAGGGTGGTGGGCGGTTGCCTGCTGTCGGCACTGCTGCTGAGCGGCAACTGGACCCTGTATGTCTGGGCGGTGAATGCCGGGCGCATCGTCGATACCAGCCTGGGTTACTTCATGAGCCCCCTGATGAGCGTCTTCATGGGCTACCTGATCCTCAAGGAGCGCATGCGCCCGCTGCAATGGCTCTCGGTCCTGCTGGCGCTGGGTGCGGTGCTGTGGCTGACCTTCGCCAACGGCAAGCTGCCCTGGATTTCGCTGCTGATCGCGCTGTCCTTCGCCTTCTATGGCCTGCTGCGCAAGACCGCCCACCTGGGCCCGCTGGAAGGCCTGTCGCTGGAAACCCTGCTGATGCTGCCGCTGGTGCTGCTGTTGCTGGGCATCGATAGCCTGCGCGGCAGCAATGCCTTTACCCATGCCTCTACCAGCGCCCAGGTGCTGCTGATGCTGTCCGGCCCCATCACGGTGGTACCGCTGCTGCTGTTTGCCCATGGCGCGCGCCGCATCCCGCTGTCCATGCTGGGCCTGATGCAGTACATTTCGCCCACCATCCAGTTGCTGGGCGGCGTGCTGATCTACGGCGAACCCTTCACCGGCGCCCGTGCCATCGGCTTTTGCGTGATCTGGGCGGCGCTCGCGGTATACTCCGCCGAAGGCTTGTGGCGCTACCTGCGCTCGCGCGCACAAAGCTCGACCGAGCCCGGCGCCGGCAGCGCCTGAACACCGGCTCATCGTTTCCCTCTTACTGGCAACTCATACCATGGCCCAATACGTCTTTACCATGAACCGCGTCGGCAAGATCGTGCCGCCGAAGCGGCAGATCCTCAAGGACATCTCGCTGTCCTTCTTCCCCGGCGCCAAGATCGGCGTGCTCGGCCTGAACGGCTCGGGCAAGTCCACCCTGCTCAAGATCATGGCCGGCATCGACAAGGAAATCGAGGGTGAAGCCATCCCGATGCCCAACCTGAACATCGGCTACCTGCCGCAGGAACCGCAACTCGACGCCGAGAAGACCGTGCGCCAGGAAGTCGAGAGCGCCCTGGGCGAAGTCTTCGAAGCCCAGTCCAAGCTGGACGCCGTCTATGCCGCCTATGCCGAGGAAGACGCCGACTTCGACGCCCTGGCCACCGAGCAGGCGCGCCTGGAAGCCATCATCGCCGCCGCTGACGGCAACAGCCTCAACCAGCAACTGGAAATGGCCGCCGACGCACTGCGCCTGCCGCCCTGGGACGCCAGGATCGGCGTGCTCTCCGGTGGTGAAAAGCGCCGCGTGGCACTGTGCAAGCTGCTGCTCTCCAAGCCCGACATGCTGCTGCTGGACGAGCCGACCAACCACCTGGACGCCGAATCGGTGGACTGGCTGGAGCAGTTCCTGCAGCGCTTCCCCGGCACCGTGGTGGCCATCACCCACGATCGCTACTTCCTCGACAACGCCGCCGAATGGATCCTGGAACTGGACCGTGGCCACGGCATCCCCTGGAAGGGCAACTACAGCTCCTGGCTGGAACAGAAGGAAGCCCGCCTGAAGCAGGAAGAAGCCAGCGAATCGGCGCGTCAGAAGACCATCGCCAAGGAACTGGAATGGGTACGGCAGAACCCCAAGGGTCGCCAGGCCAAGAGCAAGGCGCGTCTGGCCCGCTTCAACGAGCTGTCCGAATACGAATACCAGAAGCGCAACGAGACCCAGGAAATCTTCATTCCCGTGGCCGAGCGCCTGGGCAATGAAGTCATCGAGTTCAAGAACGTCAGCAAGGGCTATGGCGACCGCCTGCTGATCGATGACCTGAACTTCAAGATTCCGGCCGGTGCCATCGTCGGTATCATCGGCCCCAACGGCGCCGGTAAGTCCACCCTGTTCCGCATGCTCGCCGGTCGCGAAACGCCGGATAGCGGCGAACTGGTGCTGGGCCCCACCGTCAAGGTGTCGCTGGTGGACCAGTCGCGCGAAGACCTGGGCAACAAGAAGACGGTCTTCGAGGACGTTTCCGGCGGAGCCGACATCCTCACCGTGGGCCGCTTCGAAATGCCGTCGCGCGCCTACCTGGGCCGCTTCAACTTCAAGGGCGGCGACCAGCAGAAGGTCGTCGGCAACCTCTCCGGTGGCGAGCGTGGTCGCCTGCACCTGGCCAAGACCCTGCTGCAGGGCGGCAACGTCCTGCTGCTGGACGAACCGTCCAACGACCTCGACGTGGAAACCCTGCGTGCCCTGGAAGATGCGCTGCTGGAATTCGCCGGCACCGTGCTGGTGATCTCCCACGATCGCTGGTTCCTGGACCGTATCGCCACCCACATCATCGCCTTCGAGGGTGATTCGCAGGTCACCTTCTTCGACGGTAACTATCAGGAATACGAAGCCGACAAGAAGAAGCGTCTGGGCGAAGAAGCCGCCAAGCCCAAGCGCATCCGCTACAAGCCGGTCACGCGCTGATGGCTCGTTGATCGCCTGATCGATCCGTACCCGGGAAACGCCGCTGGACGTCGCTGACGTCAGCGGCGTTTTTTTTCGGCTGGGATAGCGTGTAAAGAGTTGTAGAGATGCATGACGTGGCCCCTGCCGATGGCTACCATCCCTGCATCACAGGAATCCTCGGGGGAAACGTCGATGAAGACGCGCCAGGTGCTGGCCATCTGTCTGCTGCTGGGTGCTTGCGCCAGTTCGCAACCGGTCACGCAGATCGACAAGGACACCTATCTGCTGGTGGCCAGTTCACGCTGGCACGGCAACGAGGGCGTGGCGCTCCAGGGCCTGCAGCAGGCCGACGACTGGTGTCGCCAGCGCGGGCGCCGCACACGCGTGACCGGCAGTGAGCGCTCCGATGGCGTGATCGGGGTGATGCCGCCCAAGGTGATGTTGACCTTCAAGTGTGATCCATCCCCATAGGAACGGTTCCCATGGCCCGGGAGCGGGCAGAAAACGCCCTGCGCGGGTAGAATCACGCCCTCGCGCCCACCAGGCGCCCGGTCGAGAAGAGGCCGCCGTCCTATCCCGGGCGCGATGATCTCTCCTTCCTCGTTCGCGTCATCCGCGCACCCGATAAAAAAATTCGCGCCACCTGGCTCCCCGGGCTACGTTTGCCATCGGGTCCCAGGACTGTATCCATCATTCATCCGCCCTGACATGCTCGCCACGATTACCCGCCTCTTCCCCGTGTGGGCGCTGCTGCTTTCCGCCGCCGCCTATTTTTCGCCACCGACCTTCACGCCCCTGGGCAAGTACATCACCCAGCTCCTCACCCTGATCATGCTGACCATGGGAGTGACGCTGACGGTGGACGACTTCAAGCGCATCATCAAGCGCCCCGCGCCGGTGGCTGCCGGCATCATCCTGCACTACCTGGTCATGCCGCTGGCCGCCTGGGTCATCGCCAAGGTGCTGCGCATGCCGCCTGACCTGACCGCCGGCATGGTGCTGGTGGGCAGCGTTGCCTCCGGTACCGCCTCCAACGTGATGATCTATCTCTCGCGCGGCGACGTGGCGCTGTCGGTCACCATTTCCACGCTGTCGGCGCTGGTGTCGGTATTTGCCACGCCGCTGCTGACGGAGCTGTATGTGGACGCTTCCATCCACTTCGACGCGCATGCCATGCTCATGTCCATCGTGCAGATCGTGGTGGTGCCCATCGCCGTGGGCCTGGTGCTGAACCTGTTTGCCGGCAACCTGATCCGCCGCATCGAACCCTATCTCTCGCTGGTGTCGATGGTGGCGATCCTGCTGATCATCTCGGCGGTGGTCGCCGGTAGTCAGGCCAGCATCGCCTCGGTGGGCCTGGTGGTACTGGTGGGCGTGATCCTGCACAACGGCCTGGGTTTGCTGGGTGGCTACTGGGGTGGTCGCCTGCTCGGCTTCGACGAAGCGGTATGCCGCACCCTGGCCATCGAGGTGGGGATGCAGAATTCCGGTCTGGCGGCAGCCCTGGGCAAGCTCTACTTCACCCCGGTGGCGGCCTTGCCGGGCGCGCTGTTCTCGGTGTGGCACAACCTGTCGGGTTCGCTGCTGGCCGGTTACTGGCGCGGTCGCCCGCCGCGTGACTGAGTCCTGATGCTCGCCTGATATTCGTCTGATATTCGCCTGATACCACGCGGCCCGCTCCCGGATGGAAGCGGGCCGTTGTTCATGGGCCGTTATGTGCCTACAATCGGCCACATTCATCATCCAAGGAAGGGACCATCATGCAAAAACGCCAGTTCATGCGCCTGGGCGCCACCCTGCTGGCCGCACCGGCCGCCCTGCCGGCGCTGGCTGCGGACAAGAAGGCCGGTGGGTCCGGGCCGGTGTTGCTGACCGTCACCGGCGACATCGGCAACAGCAATCGCGGCGCCCTCGATCCGGCGCTGGACCAGATGATGGCCAAGCAGAAACTGAGTTTCGACAAGGCCTATACCTTCGACTTTGCCGCCCTGTCGGCCCTGCCTTCGGTGGAAATCCACCCCACGCTGGAATACGACCGCCGTCGCCATAGCCTGCGCGGTCCCTTGTTGTCGGAGGTGCTGCGCGTCTGTGGCGCCCCCGCCGCGCTGCAGAACTGCGCCCTGCGTGCCGTGGATGGCTATGCGGTGCTGGTGTCCGCAGCCGACATTGCCAAGTACCGCTTCATCGTCGCCACTCATCTGGATGGCAAGCCGATTCCGCTGGGCGGGCTCGGTCCGCTGTGGGCCGTCTATGACGCCGACAGCTTCCCGGAGATGACCGCGCGCCCCTTGCCGGAACGCTTCGGCCAATGCCCGTGGGGCCTGTACCACATCGCCGTGCGCAAGGCCTGATGCAAGCCTCAGTGAAAGTGTCGACGCGCCTCAGACGTTGATGGCGCTGTCCGACTTCATCCGCTTGCGCAGTTCGAACTTCTGGATCTTGCCGGTGGAGGTCTTGGGCAACGGGCCGAAGTAGATCGCCTTGGGCACCTTGAAGCCGGCCAAGTGGCCACGGCAGAACTCGGCCAGTTCGGCCGCGCCGATGTCGGCACCTTCCTTCAGTTCGACAAAGGCGCAGGGGGTCTCGCCCCATTTCTCGTCCGGCTGTGCCACCACGGCAGCCGCCAGCACGGCCGGGTGACGGTAGAGCACATCTTCCACTTCCACGCTGGAGATGTTCTCGCCCCCGGAGATGATGATGTCCTTGCTGCGGTCCTTGATCTTGATGTAGCCGTCGGCATTCATCACGCCCAGGTCGCCGGTGTGGAACCAGCCACCGGCGAAGGCTTCCTGCGTGGCCTTGTCGTTCTTCAGATAGCCCTTCATGCAGATGTTGCCGCGGAACATGATCTCGCCGATCTCTTCGCCATCGGCGGCCACCGCTTCCATGGTGTCCGGCGAGAGCACTGTCACGCCGCTTTGCAGGTGGTAGCGCACGCCCTGGCGCGACTTCAATACCGCCCGCTGGTCCACCGACAGGCCGCTCCAGTCATCCTGCTCGGCGCAGACCGCCGCCGGCCCGTAGACCTCGGTCAGGCCATAGACGTGGGTCAGTTCGAACTGCATCGCCTCCATCTTGGCCAGCACGGCCGCTGGCGGCGGTGCCCCGGCCACCATCGCCTTGACCGGACCGCGGATGCCGGCGCGCCAGCCCTCGGGCGCATTGGCCAGCGCCGCATGGACGATGGGCGCGGCGCAGTAGTGGGTGATGCCATGCTCGGCGATCAGGTCGAACACCAGCTTGGGCTCGAACTTGCGCAGGCAGACGTTTACGCCGGCGCGTGCGGCGACCGTCCACGGGAAGCACCAGCCATTGCAATGGAACATGGGCAGCGTCCACAGGTAGACCGGATGCTTGGGCAGATCCCATTCGAGGATGTTGGACACCGCATTCAAGGCCGCGCCACGATGGTGGTAGACCACGCCCTTGGGGTCGCCAGTGGTGCCGGAGGTGTAGTTCAGGGCAATCGCATCCCATTCATCGGCCGGCATCTGCCAGTCGAACTGTTCGTCACCGCTGGCCAACAGGGCTTCGTATTCCAGGTGGCCGAAGCGTTCACCCGCCACCGGTGGCGGGCCCAGTTCATCAAAGACTTCGACGATCTTCAGCGCCGGCAATTGCGTGCGCAACTGCTGCGCCAGCGCGGCGAATTCGCTGTCGATCAGCAGCACCCGGGCTTCGCCATGGCGCAACATGAAGACGATGGATTCGGCGTCGAGCCGGATGTTGAGCGCGTTGAGCACGGCGCCGGCCATCGGTACGCCGAAGTGCGCCTCCACCATCGCCGGGGTATTGGGCAGCATGGCTGCCACGGTGTCGTTCTTGCCCACGCCCAGGCCTTGCAAGGCGCTGGCCAGGCGGCGCGTGCGGCGGTAGGTCTGGTCCCAGTCCTGACGCAGTGCGCCGTGGATGATGGCGGTGCGCCTGCCATAGACGGCGGCGGCACGCGCGATGAAATCGATGGGGGTGAGGGCCGCGTAATTGGCGGTGTTGCGGCCGAGGCCGGTGTCGAAATCTGCCATGTCTGTCTCCTAGCGGCGGGGATGGTGGGGCGGCGGCCTTGTGCATTTTTTATCAGCCGCAGATCAGTTCTCTAGGGTAGCACTGAAGCCGGCTTGCGCTTTGTCATCACGACGACAAGGCTGACATGCGACAATGTCCGGCGTTTTCCTCCTTCCTCCAAGCCCCCTCATGAGCAGCAAGATGGCGCAGCTTCTGCAGCAATACGACTGGTTCGCCGCCCTGTCGGCCGAACATCGTGCGCTGGCGGCCGCGACCACGCAATTGTCGCGCTTTGCCGCCGACGCCTTCGTGGCCCGGCGGGGCGAGCGCTCCGATTACTGGATCGGCGTGCACGAGGGCCTCATCAAGCTGGCCGTCTATAACATCGACGGCCGCAGCAGCACGCTGTCGGGCGTACCCGAGGGCGGGTGGTGCGGCGAGGGTAGCGTGATCAAGCGCGAGCCGCGCCGCTACGATGTCATCGCCATCCGCGCCTCGCAGATCCTGCTGGTACCGGCTGATACCTTCCATCGCCTGATGGCCGAGAGCCTGCCCTTCAATGCCTTCGTGATCGGCCAGCTCAACGAGCGCATGGGCCAGTTCATCGCCACCGTGCAGAACGAGCGTCTGCTGGATGTGGATGCCCGCGTGGCACAGGCGATTGCGCAACTGTTCCATCCCATGCTGTATCCACGTACCTCCAAGGTACTGGAACTGTCGCAGGAAGAGATCGGCCTCCTGACCGGCCTGTCGCGCCAGCGCGTGAACCAGGCCATGCGCCACTTGGCCGAACTGGGGCTGGTGGAGATTTCCTACCAGAGCATCCGCGTGGTCGACCTCGATGGCCTGCGCGCCTTCGGCATGGCCTCGCTATGAGGCGGCGCAGCCTGTCACCGCAACGACAGTCTGGCGGGCAGGCCTGGCATACCATCGGCCGACATTCCCGCAACTGAATTCCCATGGCCATCGTCACCCATCATCACCTGCAATTGCGCGAACTGCGTTTCGCCGCGCCGGCGCGGGTGCGGGTGTGGAAGGGCGCAGCCACGCTCAGGAGCGGCAATGTCACCATCGAACTGAGGGAGGGCGAGAGCTTCACCGTCCCGTCCTTCGTGCGCTTCTCCTGCCTGGCCCACCCGCGCATGGCGGCGCAGGGCATGCGTCCGGCCGTCTGGTCGTTGGCGCTGGAGACGCAATCCCCGGCCGACATGGAAAGTGCGGCCGATGCCAGCAAGCCCCATGCACGTCGCCTGGCCGCCGCGATCTTCGCGCGACCTGCAGCCGACTGGCGCGCCGAGGGCATTGCCCGTGACTGGCAGATGAGCCCGGCGCGCCTGCGCGCGCTGCTGTTCGCCGAAGGCGAATCGCTGCGCAGCCTGGTGCGTGAGCAGCGCGTGGCCTGGGTCCTGGCCGGGCTGGCGCGCATGGAAGATGCCGGCGCACCGCCTGCGGCGGCCGGATTTGCCTCGCTGGCAGCGCTGCAGCGGGCTTGCCAGGAAGCCATCGGGCTGCCGCCGGAGATTGCCCGCCGCGCCATCTCGCTGCTCAGCAGCACGCCCGTGCAGGTCGCACCGTCGCGCCGGGACGATGTGCGCAAGCCGCGCTACCGGCCCTATTTCTGAGATTTCCAGCGCGCATTCCGCCGCCCGGCGGCAAGTTTGCTACCATCTGCGCTTTCCCTCAATTCTGTGTGGCCCGCTGCGGGCCGATTTCTCATGAGCAAGTTCTGGAGCCCCATCGTCAGCCGCCTGACGCCCTACACCCCCGGCGAACAACCCAAGATCGCGCGCCTGGTCAAGCTCAATACCAACGAGAGCCCGTATGGCCCGTCGCCGCTGGCGCTGCAGGCCATCGCCCGTGAAGTCAGCGACAGCCTGCGCCTGTATCCCAATCCGGATGCCGAGCCGCTCAAGCTGGCCATCGCCCGCCGCCATGCCGCAGACGGCATCAGCGCGCGCGAGGTGTTCGTGGGCAATGGCTCCGACGAAGTGCTGGCGCATGCCTTCCAGGCCCTGCTGCAGCATGGCAAGCCGATCCTGTTCCCGGACATCACCTACAGCTTCTATCCGACCTATGCCGGCCTGTACCAGGTCGAGTATCGCGCCGTGCCGCTGGCCGAGGATTTCACGCTGCGCGCCGACGACTACATCGGCCAGGGTGAGGCCATCGGCGGCATCATCTTCCCCAACCCGAACGCGCCCACCGGCTGCCTGCTGGGACTGGACCAGATCGAGCGCATCCTGCAGGGCAATCCGGAGCGGGTGGTGGTGGTCGATGAGGCCTATATCGATTTCGGCGGCCAGAGTGCCATCCCGCTGGTGCAGCGCTATCCCAACCTGCTGGTGGTGCAGACCTTCTCCAAGTCGCGCGCGCTGGCCGGCATGCGGGTCGGTTTTGCCATCGGCCACGCCGACCTGATCGATGCGCTGGAGCGGGTCAAGAACAGCTTCAATTCCTATCCGCTGGACCGTCCGGCGATTGCCGGCGCCACTGCCGCCATCGAGGACGAGGACTACTTCCAGAAGACCTGCGGCATGGTCATCGCCAGTCGCACCGCCCTGGTGGCGCAGCTGGAAGGCCTGGGCTTCCAGGTCCTGCCGTCGGCGGCCAACTTCGTCTTCGCGCGTCATCCGCAACACGATGCGGCTACTGTGGCGGCGGCGTTGCGCAGCGACGGCATCATCGTGCGTCACTTCAAGACCGAGCGCATCAACCAGTTCCTGCGCATCACCATCGGTACCGATGCGGATTGCGCCACGCTGGTGGAGGCACTGGGGCGCCATCTGGGTCAGTAGTAAGTCCGACGGGGACCGGCGGCCCGTCCGCCGTCCCCAAGCCTTAGCTGAGCGGCCGCTGGCGCCACGCCACCAGGGACCCGGCCAGCAGCATCAGGGCGGAAAACACCAGTCCGCGTTGCAGCCCACCGGCACCATCGGCGATCCAGCCGACGATGGACGGACCGATGATCTGCCCGACCGCGAAGACGATGGTGAAGGCGCTGATGCCGGCCGGCCAGTCCGAGGGCGGCAGGTTGTGGCGCACCATGGCCGTGGTCGAGGCCACCGCAGAGAGAAAACATCCCCCGAAGAGCAGGCCGGAGGCGAACACTGCCACCGGCGCGTCCGTCGTGGCCGGCAGCAGCGTGGCTACGCACAGCAGGCCGTTGAGGATGGCCAGCGACTGCCCGCCGCGGAAGCGGTCCAGCATGCGCGCCCAGATGCGCGAGGAGGCAAAGGTGGCCGCGCCCAGCAGCGCAAAGAAGAGCGTGATGCGCGCCGGTGCCATGCCTTCTTCCTTGAGCAGGGCGATCACGAAGGTCATGTAGCCGATATAGCCCAGCCCGAAAAAGAGATAGCCCACGAGTCCATACAGCAGGCTGCGCGCCCGCCAACGGCTGGTGCCGGCCGCCTGCGCCGGGCTGGTCGGCATCAGTGCTGCCGGCAATGCCATGACGATGCTGGCCACCAGTGCCAGCAGGCCCAGCAGTATCCACGCCCATTGCCAGGGATGGGCTGCGCCCCGTGCCAGGGCGGCGTCCATGACGGGCGGCACCAGCAGTGAGGCGGCGACGATACCGATGCCGGTGCCACCGTAGTAGAGCCCCAGCAGCAGGCCCGCGCGTTGCGCATGCAGCGCTGCCAGGCGGCTGACCAGCAGTCCCCCCGAGACGAAGATGAGCGCACTGGTCACGCCGGTGACCATCCGCAGCAGCAGTTGCAGCAGCGTGTCCGTGGTCAGGGCCGGCAGGAAGGACAGCAGCGCCGTTCCGAAGGCACCCGCGATGAGGACCCGATGCGCCTGGTAGCGGCGCATCAGCATGGGTGTCAGCAACGCCCCCAGCAGGTAGCCCAGGGCATTGCCGGTATTCATGCCACCAGCCACCAGATAAGGCCAGCCGAGGTCGGCGCGCATCGGCGCCAGCAGCAGGGCGTAGGAAAAGCGCGCCAGGCCCAGTGCCACGGCGGTGCCAAGCGACAGGGCCAGGGCGGTCAGGATGGGGTGGCGCAGGATGAAGGGTGAGGGCGCATGCGCAGCTTGGCTGGTCATGGGATGGCGTCTCCGGGCGGTCTTGTTATGGTGCCCAGTGTAGCCGATGCGGGAGGGAGATATGCGCTGAGGTGGGCGGAGGCGTTGGCTCAGTTGGCGATGGGGCGCCAGTTGTGCTCCTGTACCACGTGCAGACAGGCATCCACCACCACCGGGTCCAGGCGGCTGCCGCGTTGGCGCTGGATTTCTTCCAGTGCCACGGCCATGCCCAGCGACTTGCGGTAGGGGCGGTCGGCCGACATCGATTCGACGATGTCGGCAACGGTCAGGATGCGCGATTCGAAGGGCAGGGCGTCGCCGCTGATGCCACGCGGATAGCCGCTGCCGTCGAGGTATTCATGGTGGCACCAGACGATTTCGGCCAGGTTGAAGGGGAAGCTGATCTTGTTGAGCATCTCGTAGCCGAATTGCACGTGGGTCTTGAGCACGCCATATTCGTCGGCCGTGATGCGGCCCGGCTTGGTGAGCAGTTCCAGCGGTATCCTGGCCTTGCCGATGTCATGCACCTGGGCCGCCATGTGCAGCACGTCGATGCGCTCGGCGGGCAGGCGCAGATGCCGCCCGATCATGACCGCCAGCTCGGCGGTCTGATCCTCGTGATTGGGCGTATAGCCGTCAGTGAGCCGATGCATGGCGATCAATGCATCGATGACTTCCTGATAGATCTTGTTCGGTTCTGAAACTGGCATTCCTGTCCCTGCGAGATTGCAGCCGCCGGCAGCGTCGGTCGCTCAGAGTGCGGTTCGATCCGTGATCTGCAAGGCGGCATGCGCCCTTCTTGCAAGCTGGCAGGTTCGTTGGCTTCTGAATGGCCACCCTGGGGGTGGCCCTGCACCGCGGTGTCCGACAGCGCATGACGATGCGCTTTCCCGGTTGTCGGATAATAGCGGTTTGCAATACTGAAACTCATTTCAGGAAAGAAATGATTTTTGCGCAGTTTACATTCCTGACTTATCGATGACAACCAAGCCGTCCCCTTCTCGTCCTGCTTCTCCCTCGCGCCTGATCTGGCGCAAGTTTGCCATTCCCCTGTTTTTCCTGCTGCTGGGAATCGTCTTTGCCACCTGGGCCGCACGCATTCCCGCCATCCGGGATCATCTGCAGCTGGACGCGGCCACGCTGGCGCTGGTGCTGTTGTGCGGCGGGATCGGCGCGGTCGGTTCGTTCCCGCTGGCGGCCTGGATCACCGGGCACTATGGCGCGCGCCACAGCACCCTCTACGCCGGCCTGGCGTTGCTGGTGTCGCTGCCGCTGCTGGGCCTGGCGCCGGGGCTGGCGAGCCTGATGCTTGTCTGCACCCTGTACGGCGCAGCCTCCAGTTGCTTCGACGTCGCCATCAACGCGCTGGGTGCGCAGGCCGAGCGCGATGCCGGGCGCCCCATCATGTCGATGCTGCACGGCTGGTTCTGTGTTGGGACCTTCTCGGGCGCGCTGATTGCCAGTGCGGTGGCGGGGCTGGGCATCGCACCGGTCTGGCACTTCCTGCTGGTGGCGGCGCTGTTCCTCTATCCCCTGTACGCGGCCTATGTGGCCCTGCCCGACGACCGCCCGGAACATGATCCACAGCGCAAGCTCTTCGCGGTACCGCATGGCCATCTGGTGGTGCTGGGGGTGATCGCCTTTTGCGGGGCCATCGTCGAGGGTTCGGTGGCCGACTGGAGTGGCATCTACATGAAGGACCACATCGGCGCCAGCGATGGCAGCACACCGCTGGCCTATGCCGCCTTCGCCGGCATGATGCTGATCATGCGCATGGTCGGTGACAGTCTCAAGGCCCGTTACGACGCGCGCCGGGTGGTCTGGGTCGGTACCCTGGTCGCCAGCGCCGGCATCGCGCTGGCGGTGGTCGCGCCCGGCATGGCCGTGGCCATCCTGGGGTTTGCCATTGCCGGCACCGGCGTGGCGGCGGTGTTTCCCTTCGTCTTCAGTGCTGCTGGCCGACATGGCTCGACGGCACTGGCGGCGGTGGCCACGCTGGGCTACAGCGGCAGCTTGATCGGACCGCCGGTGTTCGGCTTCCTGGCGCATGGCTGGGGTCTGCAGGCGGCGCTGGCGCTGCTGGGCGTGCTGTGCCTGGCCATGGCCGGCTCCAGCCGACGCGCGCTGTGGCTGCAGTAGATGGCGCGGGCGCCTACAATAGCGCCTCTCTTGAAACAACGGATGCAAGGAATATCACGATGCGCAACCTGGTCCTGCTGCCGGGCTTCATGCTCAATGAACACCTGTGGGACGACATGCGGGACGATCTCGCCACGCTGGGGGCCCTGACCTTTGGCGACCTCGGCCAGGATATCGGCATCCAGGCCATGGCCGATGCGGTCCTGCGTCAGGCGCCGGAGCGCTTCGTGCTGCTGGGGTTTTCCATGGGCGGCTTCGTGGCCCAGGCAATCGCCCTGAAGGCGCCTGAGCGTGTGCTGGGGCTGGGGCTGCTCAATACCTCTTCACGCCCGCAGACCGAGCGTGAATCGCAGGGCACGCTGGCCCAGCTCGACATGGCCCAGCGCACGCCCTTCAAGGGGCTGACCTCGCGGGCGCTGGTGTCGTCCCTGCATCCGGCACGGAGCACCGATCGCACGTTGCTGGACCGGCTGCAGGCGATGGCACTGGCCAACGGCAAGGAAGTCTTCCTGCGCCAGCTGCAGACCCTGCGCGACAGCAATGCGGAAGAACTGCAACAGTTGCAGTGCCCGGTCCTCATCGTCAGCAGTGACGAAGACAAGTTGCGCAGCGTGGAGGAATCGGAAGAGATGGCGCGACGGATACCGCAATCGCGCCTGGAGATCATCGGCGATAGCGGTCACATGACGCCGATGGAAAAGCCGCAGGAATTGTTTGCCATCCTCTCGGACTGGATTACGCGTTCGGGTCTGTAGGTCCTTAAGTTCCTAGTCCCTGAGTCCCGAAATCCCGCTCCCGCCCGGACTCGCGGGATGCGGGCATTGCGCCCGCACTTCGTCCCGCCTGCTCATCCTTCGTCGGGCTCCTTGCGCGGGGCGCCGGCTGCCCGGCCGCCCGCACCCTTGTTGACTTCGTCCAGACCGCCGGTGCCGCGCAGGTCGGTATCGACCTGGCCCTTGCGGATATCGTCGTAGGCCTGGCGGATTTCCGGGCGGTCTACCGCATGGCCGCTGCGCGCCGGGTCCTGACGGTCTGCATTCTGGTCCTGCTCATGGGGCAGTCGGGGTTTGTCGTGTTTGGGATGACGATCTTTTCTGGTTCTCAGGAAGCTGGTCATGTTGGGGTCCTCGCATCAAATGGTTGACTCTTCTTTTGCCGCAGGGCCGGCGCCGAGGAGCTTGAGTACAGTGGCTCACAAGCTCATCGGCTACCTTGCGCATGCACGAAGCGAACAAATACGACCGGGCCTCGCACAAGAAGTGCCGCCAGTTACAAGGCAGGATGCAAAATAGGAATTTGTCCGACAGAGGATTCGTACAGACCGCGCCGGAAGGGCGCGGCGGGGCGATGAACTCGTCCGTTGGATGCGCCAGGACTGGGCGCGTTCCGCCGCGCTGGTGCAGGCTTGCACAAAAAGGGAAAGGCGGATGGGGTCACCCATCCGCCTTGTCCTGAACCACCGCGACGTCGCGTTGCAGGTTCTTACAGCGCCAGTCGCGTACGTGCGGCGTGATACTCAGCCTCCAGCCGATCCACCATCTCGGCCACACCAGGCACGTCGTCCATCAGCCCCACGCCCTGGCCGGCGCCCCAGATATCGCGCCAGGCCTTGGCCTTGCTGCCGCCGCCGGAGCCGAAGTTCATCTTGGTCTTGTCGGCCTCGGGCAGGTTGTCCGGATCCAGCCCGGCGTTGACGATGGACTTCTTGAGATAGTTGCCGTGCACCCCCGTGAAGAGGTTGGTGTACACCACATCGGCCGCGGAGGAGTCGACGATGGCCTGGCGATAGGCCTCATCGACATTCGATTCGCGCGTGGCCAGCCAGCGCGATCCCATGTAGGCGAAGTCGGCGCCCATGGCCTGCGCGGCCAGCACGGCGTCGCCCGTGGCAATGGCACCCGACAGCACCAGCGGCCCCTGGAACATCTTGCGCACCTCGCCCACCAGCGCAAAGGGCGACAGCGTCCCGGCATGGCCGCCAGCGCCGGCCGCCACCAGGATCAGGCCATCGACCCCGGCTTCCAGCGCCTTTTCGGCATGACGCAGGGAGATCACGTCATGCAGCACGATGCCGCCATAGCTGTGCACGGCATCGAGCATCTCCTGCGGAGGCGCGCGCAGGCTGGAGATGATGATGGGGACCTGATGCTTGACGCAGGTGGCCACGTCCTGGGCCAGACGGTCATTGGACTGGTGCACGATCTGGTTCACCGCAATCGGACCGACCTTGCGTTCCGGGTGCTGCGCCTGCCACTGCGCCAGTTCTTCCTGCAACTGGGTCAGCCAGACATCGAGTTGCTCGGCCGGACGGGCGTTGAGCGCGGGAAATGAGCCGACCAGCCCGGCCTTGCACTGGGCCGCTACCAGCGCGGGACCACTGGCGATGAACATGGGCGAGCAGATGATGGGCAGGCGCAGATCTTGCAATGCTTTGGGGTAAGCAGGGGCTGGTGGCATGGTCGTCTCTCGTTGGTTGTCGTTATATCAAGGCACAAGGCCGCTTTTGTCGGACGATTATAGGATAAAAGTCGAAAAAATATAACGATCGTGCTTTTTGTTGCGCGAATGGGAAATTTCAGGAAATTATTTATATGATTTACTGTCTTATCCCGACCATGTGCTATGTTTTCCACAAGCCTGGCGTAAAACAGGCCACGCAGGCGCCACCGGGGGCGTGTTGCGGGTCCGGCTCAGCCGGAAGGGCCATGCCCGAGTTTCATCAGCCGTCAATTGTCGCAGGGGGGAATCATGCAAAACTTCGATCTGGTCAACGTCCTCATCATCGTCCTGGCTGCCGTCGCATTGATCGCCGGCGCCGTGCTGCACAAACGCGCCTTGAAGAAGGCGCTGATCGAGGCCGACAAGTTGCCGGTACGCGGATTGCGTCGTTATCGTCAGCAGTGAGCTGTGAGCAATCGCAATAAGGAATAAACAATGGCGCGGTGGCTGCTAAGGCAGCCCCGCGCCATTCTGCTTGCCGGGTGTCAGTCGCTCAGTATGACCACTGCAGCTGAGGCGACCGTCCAACAGCGCTGACTCAAACCGGCCCGCCTCACCCCACTCACCTCACCCCGCCCGCTTCGCCGCAATCGCATTGCCTGCGCGGCTGACCGACTTGCGTCCCAGGTGCTGCGAGATGAACTGTCCCGCATCGACCACCGCATCCAGGTCCACGCCCGTCTCTATCCCCAGCCCGTTCATCATGTACAGCACATCCTCGGTGGCGACATTGCCGGTTGCGCCCTTGGCGTAGGGGCAGCCGCCCAGGCCGGCCACGGAGGCGTGGTAGATGCTGATGCCGGCCTGCAGGCTGGCGTAGATGTTGGCCAGCGCCTGTCCGTAGGTATCGTGGAAGTGGCCGGAGAGTCCTTCGATGTGGAACTCGCGGATCGCCGTTTCCATCACCGGGCGCACCTTGTCCGGCGTGGCCACGCCGATGGTGTCGGCAATGTCGATCTCGTCACAGCCCAGTTCGCGGAAGCGCCGGACGACATCGGCCACCGCCTCCAGCGGGACCTCGCCCTGGTACGGGCAGCCGAAGGCGCAACTGACCGCCGCACGCAGGCGCTTGCGATGGGCCTTGGCGGCCTTGGCGACTTCGGCGAAACGGTCGATGGATTCGGCGATGGAACAGTTGATGTTCTTCTGCGAAAACGCTTCCGAGGCCGCGCCAAAGATCACCACCTCGTCCACGCCCGCTTCCAGCGCCGCCTCGAAGCCCTTCATGTTGGGCACCAGCGCCGAATAGACCACGCCCGGCTTGCGCGTGATGCCGTGCATGACCTCGGTCGAGGTAGCCATCTGCGGCACCCATTTGGGCGAGACGAAGGAGGCCGCTTCCACATTCGGGAAACCCGCCGCCGTGAGACGGTCGACCAGTTCGATCTTGATCGCGGCGGAAATGGTTTCCTTCTCGTTCTGCAGACCGTCGCGGGGTCCGACTTCGACGATCTTCACTTTCTTGGGCAGGTTCATCTGGCTTGTCTCCGTTGGTTGTGTTCGTGGGGATTCTTGTTCTGGTCTGGTTCAGTTGGGATCAGGCTGCGGTCGGCGCGGCATCCAGTCGCACGTCGCTGACGGCGCCGCCGGTCATTTCCTGCAGTTGGGCTGCGGTCAGGTTGAAGACGGCATGCGGGTGGCCGGCGGCGGCCCAGACGCTGTCGTAGTTGAACAGGTCGCGGTCGATCAGCATCACCGGCTTGACGACGTGGCCGACCGGGCAGACGCCACCGATGGCGTAGCCGGTGTTGTCGCGCACGAAGCGGGCATCGGCCTTGCCCAGCGGGCCGACCAGGGCGGTCACCTTGGCTTCGTCGACGCGGTTGGCGCCGCTGGCGATGACCAGCACCGGTGCATCGTCGGCCATACGGCGGAAGATGATGGACTTGGCGATCTCGGCCACGCTGCAACCAACGGCGGCGGCGGCTTCAGCCGAGGTGCGGCCGGTCGAGGGCAGCATCACGACCGGTTTGTCATGCCCCATGCCGGCCAGCAGGTCGGCGACGCGTTGGGCGGAGGAGGGCAGGGGTGCGGCGGTGTCGTTCATGAGTCGGATCGGATCAAACGCGGTAGGTAGATGGAGCGGGAAATGATAACAGCATGGCCGCCACGCTTCAGGCTGCGCGGCGGTCAGTGTGCTTACCGGTCCAGCAGGAACACGCCGTCGCTGTGCGCCGCGCCGGCCCGTTCCAGTTGCGCCACGCACCAGCGGGACAGGGCGACGTCGTCCATCTGCAGGAAGCGTTCATTGGTGATGCGCAGCAAGGGGATGTCGCGCATCATCGCCGGCAACTGCCCCAGCGCGATGCGGCCACGTTCCAGCAGCAGGAACTTGACCAATACCTTGATGCCGTTATGGGCGTTGCGCAAGGGATCGGCCTGCAGGTAGTCCAGCCGCGAGAAGGCCTTGTCCAGGGCGTCGTCGATGTCCTGGAAGGGAGCGCCATGACCGGGGATGACGGTACGCACGTCGAGCGTGCGGATCAGCTCCAGCGTGGCGCGCGCTTCGTCGAATCCGGATTCACCATCCAGCTCGGGAAAGATGATGCCGAAGCCATTGCGCCACAAGGCATCGGCCGAGATCAGCACGCCTTCCTGCGCACAGTAGAACAGCAGCGCATGCGGATCATGTCCGGGGGCGGCCAGCGCCTGCCAGTCCAGGTCGCCCATGCGCAACACGTCGCCACTGGCGATGGTCTGCGACGCCGTGAAACGCGGGCAGCGCTGGCCGGTGGCGCGGTAGCTGAGGGCGTCCTCGTCCCAGTGGCGCACCTTGTCCGCTTCGGCGGCGGGGATGGCGATGCGGCAGCCATAGGCTTCCTGCAGGGCGGCATTGCCGCCGCAGTGGTCGGAATGCAGATGGGTGTTGACCAGCAGGTCCAGCCCGTCCCGACCGCGCTGGGCCAGCACATGCCGTACCAGTGTCAGGGTCTGTTCGGCGTGGCTGACGTAGCCGCTGTCGATCATCGCCACTTCGTCGCGGCCGAACAGCAACACGTTGTTGGAGGATAGCCAGCCCCGCTCCAGCACATGGATGGAAGGGGCCACACGTAGCGCGGGGGCGTTCATGGCAAGCTACCCGGCGCCCTCAGGCGGCCTTGAATTCCAGCAACTGCGCGCCCTCGGTCACCTGGTCGCCAACCGCATAGAGCAGGTCCTCGACCACACCGGCAGAGGGCGCGGCGATGGTGTGTTCCATCTTCATGGCTTCCATGATGAGCAGGGGCGCACCCTGCGCCACGCTGGCGCCCTTCTGTACCAGCAGGGCGACGATCTTGCCGGGCATGGGGGCGGTCAGGCGGCCGCCCTCGGCTTCGCTGTGGCCGGCATGGGCCATGGGGTCGAGATGGCGCAGGCTGCGCTGTCCCTGGCCATCGAAGATGTGCAGCCATTCGCCTTCACGCTGGACCTCGGCGCGCAATGTGCGGCCGTCCAGCGAGACCAGTACGCCATCCTGGCCGCCGGGGTCGAAGGCCAGCGTATGCTTGCCGCCGTCGGCAAGCAGCGTCCAGTGCCGGCCGTCGCCAGCGTAGTCCAGTTGCACCGTCGCCGGTCCCGAATCGTCCTCGAAGTCCAGGCTGCGCAGCAGGCGGGTGTTGAGTCGCCAGCCGCTGGTGTGCGCCCAGGGGTCGGTGTCGCTGCCCGCCTGCTGCTCCTGCTGCAGGATGGCGGCGGCGGCCAGCGCCAGGGTGTCGATACCGGGCCGCACCGGCGCCGGAAACAGGCTGTCGCGATGACGTTCGATCAGGCCGGTATCGAGGTCGGCAGTGGCAAAGGCCTGACCGGCAATCAGGCGCTGCAGGAAGCCGATATTGGTGGCCAGCCCAACCACCTGGTACTGCGCCAGCGCACGCGCCATGTTGCGCAGGGCGGCGTGGCGGTCGGCGCCCCAGACGATGAGCTTGGCGATCATGGGGTCGTAGAAGGGCGAGATGGCATCGCCCTCGCGCACGCCGGAATCGATGCGCACCGGCGCCGGCTGCCCGGCACCATTCTCGCCCAGGCGGAACTCCACCGCCGCGGCGCTGCGCATGCGGGTGAGGGTGCCAATGGAGGGCAGGAAGCCCTTCTCGGGGTTCTCCGCATAGATGCGGGCTTCGATGGCGTGGCCGTTGATGCGCAGTGCATCCTGCTCCAGCGGCAGCGCCTCGCCTGCGGCTACGCGCAGTTGCCATTCCACCAGATCGAGGCCAGTGATCATTTCGGTGACGGGATGCTCCACCTGCAGGCGGGTATTCATTTCCATGAAATAGAAACTGCCGTCCTGGCCGCTGCTGTAGTCGGCGATGAATTCCACCGTGCCGGCACCGACATAGCCGACGGCGCGGGCCGCGGCCACCGCCGCTTCTCCCATGGCAGCGCGCCGGCCGCAGCTCATGCCGGGGGCCGGGGCTTCTTCCAGGACCTTCTGGTGACGGCGCTGCACGGAGCAGTCGCGTTCGAACAGATAGACGCAGTTCCCCTGGCCGTCGGCGAAGACCTGGATTTCGATGTGGCGTGGCCGGGTCAGGTATTTTTCGACCAGCACGCGGTCGTCGCCGAAGCTGGAGATCGCCTCGCGCTTGCAGGAGGCCAGCGCGGCCTCGAAGTCTTCCGAGCGTTCGACCACGCGCATGCCCTTGCCACCGCCCCCGGCGCTGGCCTTGAGCAGCACCGGGTAGCCGATGCGGTCGGCCTCGCTACGCAGGAAATCGCTCTCCTGGCGCTCGCCGTGGTAGCCCGGTACCAGTGGCACGGCAGCGGTTTCCATCAACGCCTTGGCGGCCGATTTGGAACCCATGGCGCGGATCGCTGAGGCCGGTGGGCCGATGAAGACCAGCCCGGCGTCGGCGCAGGCCTGGGCGAACTCGGCGTTCTCGGAGAGGAAGCCGTAGCCCGGATGGATCGCCTGGGCCCCGGTAGCCAGGGCGGCGGCGATGATCTTGTCGGCGCAGAGATAGCTTTCCTTGGCCGGCGCCGGTCCCAGGCGAACGCTCTGGTCGCAGGCCTGGACGTGCTTGGCGCGGGCATCGGCGTCGGAATAGACGGCCACCGTGGCGATGCCCAGGCGACGTGCGGTAGCGGCCACGCGGCAGGCGATTTCGCCGCGATTGGCGATCAGGATCTTGTTGAACATGGTGTCTCCTCGGTGGCGTGGCTCAGATGCGGAAGACGCCGAATCGGGTCTCTTCGATGGGGGCGTTGAGCGCCGCCGACAGCCCCAGCGCCAGCACCTGGCGGGTATCGGCGGGGTCGATCACGCCGTCGTCCCACAGTCGCGCCGAGGCGTAGTAGGGATGGCCCTGGCTTTCGTACTGGGCGCGGATGGGTTCCTTGAAGGCGGCCTCTTCCTCGGCGCTCCAGCTGCCGCCGCGGGCTTCGATGCCGTCGCGCTTGACGGTGGCCAGCACGCTGGCGGCCTGTTCACCGCCCATCACCGAGATGCGTGCATTGGGCCACATCCACAGGAAGCGCGGCGAAAAGGCGCGGCCGCACATGCCATAGTTGCCCGCGCCGAAACTGCCGCCGATGATGACGGTCAGCTTGGGGACCTTGGCGGTGGAGACGGCGGTGACCATTTTTGCACCATGGCGGGCGATACCCTCGTTCTCGTACTTCTTGCCGACCATGAAGCCGGTGATGTTCTGCAGGAAGATCAGCGGGATCTTGCGCTGGCAGCACAGTTCGATGAAGTGGGTGCCCTTTTCGGCGGCCTCCGAGAAGAGGATGCCGTTGTTGGCGATGATGCCCACCGGCATGCCATGCAGGTGCGCGAATCCGCACACCAGGGTGGTGCCGTAGCGGGCCTTGAATTCATCGAACGCGCTGGCATCGACGATGCGGGCGATGACCTCGCGCACGTCGAAGGGCTTGCGGGTATCGGTGGGGATGACGCCATACAGTTCCTGGGCCGGGTAGCGGGGTTCCACGCTCTCGCGCAGCGCCAGTTGCTGTGGCTTGCGGCGGTTGAGGTGGCCGACGATGTTGCGGGCGATCGCCAGGGCGTGGGTATCGTCCTGGGCCAGGTGATCGGCCACGCCCGACAGGCGCGTATGGACGTCGCCGCCGCCCAGCTCCTCGGCGCTGACCACCTCGCCGGTGGCGGCCTTCACCAGTGGCGGGCCGGCCAGGAAGATGGTGGCCTGGTCCTTGACGATGATGGACTCGTCGCTCATGGCCGGGACATAGGCGCCGCCGGCAGTGCAGGAGCCCATCACCACGGCGATCTGGGCAATGCCCTTGGCCGACAGGTTGGCCTGGTTGAAGAAGATACGGCCGAAGTGGTCGCGGTCCGGGAAGACCTCATCCTGGTTGGGCAGGTTGGCACCGCCGCTGTCCACCAGATAGATGCAGGGCAGGTGATTGAATTCGGCGATCTCCTGCGCGCGCAGGTGCTTCTTGGCCGTCATCGGGTAGTAGGTACCGCCCTTGACGGTGGCGTCGTTGCAGACGATCACGCATTCCTGGCCAGCCACGCGGCCGATGCCGGTGATGATGCCGGCCGAGGGGGCAGCATCCTTGAGATTGCCGTCGCGATCCTTCTCGCGGTACATGCCGTAGGCGGCCAGTTGCGACAATTCCAGGAAGGGCGTGCCGGGGTCCAGCAGCATCTGCACGCGCTCGCGCGGCAACAGCTTGCCGCGGGCCAGGTGCTTTTCGCGGGCCGCCTGGCCGCCACCTTCGGCGATGGCAGCGACCTTCTGGCGCAGGTCGTCCACGATGCGCTGCATGGCCTCGCGGTTGTGCTGGAATTCCTCGCTGCGCGGGTTGAGCTTGCTTTCAATCTGCGGCATGGTGGTCTCTCGTCTCTCTGTTTTAGTTTCTTGTTGTGGCGCCGTGGTGCAGAAAACCTCAGCCTTCGGGGAAGCTGCCGTCCACGTAGTACCAGCGCATCTGTCCCTCGCCATCGGGCTGGCGCACGAAGTTGCTGATCTCGTGCAGGCGGTGGGCCTTGCCGCCCACCTTGAAGCGCGCTACGAATTCGACCGTGGCGGCATCGCTGCCGGCAGCGTGCTGGTGCTTCTTGATCTCCAGGCCGATCCACTTGACGTCGGTCTCGCTGGTGAGCTCTTCGTCCGGCAGTGTCTCGGGGAACCAGGTGGCGCGCAGGTAGGCTTCGTCGCGCAGGGCATAGGCGCTATAGCGCGAGCGCATCAGCAGTTCGGCCGTAGCCGGTACCTGGCCGCCGGTGATGAAGCGGCCACAGCATTTGTCGAAGCTGGGCTGGCCGCAGGGGCAGGGACCGCTCTTGTCTTTCTTGTTGCTCATCAGATCTTTCCGTTTTTCAGCAGGGCTTCCAGTTGGGCGAAGCGGTCGAAGCCCCAGAATTGTTCGCCATCGGCAATCACGAAGGGGGAGCCGAACACACCGGCCTTGCCGGCCGCCTCGGTGGCCTGGCGCAGTTGGTCCTTGAGTTCGGGAGAGATCAGGGCGGCCTCCAGCGCGGCGCGGTCGATGCCCAGGTCGGCGGCGATGCGCAGCACGTTGTCGGTGACGCTGATGTCGATGTCCTCGGTGAAGTAGGCGCTGTACAAGGTCTTGATCAACTCGACCGCCTTGGCCGGCTGCGTCTGCTGCACCCACAGCGTGGCGCGCGCGGCGACCTGGCTGCCGATGGGGAAGTTGCTGGGGGCCTTGTAGAAGATGTTGTGGAAGCGGGCGGTGCGCTCCATGTCATGGCGCGAATACTCGCCCTTGACCGGGATGTTGACCAGCGAGTTGGTGCCCAGGGTCTTGAAGATGGGGCCCAGCAGGATCGGGTGCCAGCTGACGGCGCGACCGTAGCGCGCGGCCAGCTTGTCGATCTCGACGGCACCGAAGTAGCCGTAGGGAGAGCTGAAGTCGAAGTAGAAATCGATGGATGTGCTCATGATGTTCCGTGCGGTTGAAGAGGGGGGAGCCGGCAATTACAGCGTATCGGCGAAGAGTTCGCGGCCGATCAGCATGCGCCGGATTTCGCTGGTGCCGGCGCCGATCTCGTAGAGCTTGGCGTCGCGCCACAGGCGGCCGACCGGATATTCGTTGATGTAGCCATTGCCGCCCAGCGACTGGATCGCCTCGCCGGCCATCCAGGTGGCCTTCTCGGCGCTGTAGAGGATGGCACCGGCGGCGTCCTTGCGCAGTGCGCGCACCTTGTCGGCACTGTCGGCGCGGTCGCAGGCCTGGCCCACGGCATAGACATAGGCCTTGCAGGCCATCATGGTGGAATACATGTCGGCCAGCTTGCCCTGCATCAGCTGGAATTCGCCGATGGCCTGGCCGAATTGCTTGCGGTCGTGGACATACGGTACCACCACGTCCATGCAGGCCTGCATGATCCCCAGTGGACCACCGGAGAGCACGCTGCGCTCGAAGTCCAGGCCCGACATCAGGACGTTGACGCCACGGCCGATGCCGCCCAGGATGTTTTCTTCCGGCACCTCGCAATCCTGGAACACCAGCTCGCCCGTGTGCGAGCCGCGCATGCCCAGCTTGTCCAGCTTCTGCGCCACCGAGAATCCCTTGTAGCCTTTTTCGACCAGGAAGGCGGTCATGCCACGGGCACCGGCATCCAGATCGGTCTTGGCATAGACCACCAGCACGTCGGCGTCGGGGCCGTTGGTGATCCACATCTTGCTGCCGTTGAGCACGTAGCGGTCGCCCTTCTTGTCGGCGCGCAGTTTCATGCTCACCACGTCGGAACCGGCATTGGGTTCGGACATGGCCAGGGCGCCGATGTAGTCACCGGAGATCAGTTTGGGCAGGTAGTTGCGCTTCTGTTCTTCGTTGCCGTTGCGCTTGATCTGGTTCACGCACAGGTTGGAGTGCGCGCCATAGGACAGGCCCACCGAGGCCGAGGCCCGCGAGATTTCTTCCATGGCGATGATGTGGGCCAGGTAACCCAGGCCGGCGCCGCCGTATTCCTCGGAGACGGTGATGCCCAGCACGCCGAGCTCGCCCAGCTTCTTCCACAGGTCCATGGGGAACTGGTCGCTGCGGTCGATCTCGGCGGCGCGCGGGGCGATCTCGCTGTGGGCGAAGGCGGCCACTGCTTCGCGCAGGGCGGCGATGTCTTCTCCGTGGTCGAAACTCAGGCCGGGCAGGTGGATCATGGGTGTCTCCTCGTTGGGTAATTTTTCTGGTGTTCCGGAGGGTAAGCTCCGGTTGACGTTAACGGCAGATGAATCCGGTTTGCCGGGGCTCAGGCGGCCACGGCCTTGCGTCTGGTCCTGGTGCTACTGCTCCTTGATTTGCCCTCGACCAGCAGTTGCCGGCATTCCTCTTCGTGGGCGGCAATTTCGGAGAGGGTCAGTTCCAGGTCTTCGCGCTGCTGCTCCAGCTTTTCGCGGTGGTGCTGCAGCAGGCCCAGGAAACGCTGCAATTGCGGCTGCGTATCCTTGGGCGATTCATACATGTCGATCAGGTCCTTGATCTCGGAAAGCGTGAAGCCGAGCCGCTTGCCGCGCAGCGTCAGCTTCAGGCGCGTGCGTTCGCGCGCCGGGTAGACCCGATGCCGCCCACCCACGCCTTCGCGCTTGGGATTGAGGATGCCGTGGTCTTCGTAGAACCGGATCGCACGCGGCGTGATCGCGAATTCTTCTGCCAGTTCGGTGATGGTATAGGTGGGCATAAAGACGTGGACGCTGATGGGCTTGGGGCTCGAAGGAGTCGGATCGGCCTGGTCTGGCACTTTACGTTAACGTAAAGTATATTGTGCCCTGTCGTCCAGCGGAAATTGCAGCTTGCGCTAGACTGGCGGTCTTTCGTTGTCGCTGGAGCAATGTCCGGCGTCGTTCCTGTCCACGTTCCCGGCCCGGCTCATTGATGAATGCACTTGAATCCCAGCTCGACTACGCCTTCGGCGATACCCTGCCCGACATTGGCCGCACCATGCAGGTCGCGCCCGGTGTGCGCTGGCTGCGCATGGGGCTGCCCTTTGCGCTGAACCACATCAATCTCTGGTTGCTGGAAGACGAGGTGGACACACCGCACGGCCGGCAGCGCGGCTGGACCGTAGTCGATTGCGGCATCGCCACCGACGAGACGCGCCAGGCCTGGGAAACCATCTTCGCCGAGGAACTCGATGGCCTGCCCATCGTGCGCGTGCTGGTCACGCATTGCCATCCCGATCACGTGGGCCTGGCCGACTGGCTGTGCCAGCGCTGGCAGGTGCCGCTGTGGATGAGCACCGGCGATTACGCGTTTGCGCGTGTGATGTCGGCGGCCCTGCCGGGTGCCGAGGGGACGGCGGCGACGCCGCATTTCCAGCGCCACGGGCTGGCCGATCCCGAAACAGTGGCCCTGCTGCAGGGGCGCAATAACTATTATCAGGACCTGGTACCGACGGTGCCGCGTGCCTACCACCGGATGCAGGATGGCCAGGCGGTGCGCATCGGCGGGCGTGACTGGGAGGTCATCACCGGGTTTGGTCATGCGCCGGAACATGTGTCCCTGTACTGCCGTGCGTTGAACGTGCTGATCTCGGGTGACATGGTCTTGCCGCGTATCTCCACCAATGTCTCGGTGTTTGCCATCGAGCCGGAGAGCAACCCGGTGCAGCAGTATCTGGATTCGCTGAAGAAGTACGCGCACCTGCCGGCCGATGCGCTGGTACTGCCTTCGCATGGCAAGCCTTTCCGCGGCCTGCACACGCGCATCGAACAGTTGAACGATCACCACCGCCTGCGTCTGGCCGAGGTGCTGGAAGCCTGCGCCACGCCGCAGACGGGGGTGGATATCCTGCCGGTGATGTTCAAGCGCCCGCTGGATACGCACCAGTTGTCCTTCGCGCTGGGCGAGGCGGTGGCGCATCTGCACAAGCTCTGGTACGACGGCGCCCTGCAGCGCGTGCTGGGCGAGGACGGGGTGTACCGTTTCGTGGCGGTCTGATCAGAACCATGGCTTGATGCGCAGGGCGCATCAATGCAAAAACGCCGGCCGGGGTTGCCCCTGGCCGGCGTTTTGATTTTGTGCTGCAGATGACAAGCAGGCTTAGCCCGCCTTCTTCTTCATTTCGCGCTCTTCCTTCTGCAGCTTGGTCTTGATGCGGTTGCGCTTCAGCGGCGAGAGATATTCGACAAAGACCTTGCCCTTGAGGTGGTCCATCTCGTGCTGGATGCAGACTGCCAGCAGGTCATCGGCATCGAGTTCGAAGGCCTTGCCGTCGGCATCGAAGGCGCGCACCTTCACGCGTGCCGGGCGTTCCACGCCATCGTAGATGCCGGGCACCGACAGGCAGCCTTCATCGTAGATGCGCTTTTCATCGCTGGCCCACAGGATTTCGGGATTGATGAAGACCTGCAGGTTCTTGCCCTCATCGGACACATCGATCACCACCACCTGTTCATGCACGTCGACCTGGGTCGCGGCCAGGCCCACGCCGGGGGCGGCATACATGGTCTCGGCCATGTCGGCCACCAGTTGCTTGATGCGCGCATCGAAGACGGTCACGGGTTGGGCGATCTTGTGCAGGCGCGGATCGGGATAACGGAGGATGTTGAGCTGGGCCATACGTGGTTCTCGGCAATCTTGGAGTTCGGTCCCGGTGGACCTGGATAGTCCGGACCTCGACATTTTGCGAGGCTCCGGGGGATTCGTTTCGGGAATTGTTATTTAAATGTGGCCGGAGCGCGACGCTTCAAGCGCGGCCGCAGCACAATCGTGGGCTTGGTCGCCAGCGCCTGTGCATTGTTGCCCGGTGGCCACCGTGGTGTTCCCGATCAAGATGAAAAGTGTATCACAGCCCGCTCCCCGTTCGCCGCAAGCCCGCGCCGCACGGCGTTGAGCGCGGCACTGTCAATTATGCAAAACAATTTCCCATTTGATGCGGCGCAGGCCGATTCCGACCACCTCCAGGCCTGGCTGCGACTGGCTTTTGCCGAGGGCATCGGGCCGGTGGCGGCACGGCGCCTGCTGGCCGTTTTCGGCCTGCCCGGCCAGATCTGGCAGGCGGATTTTTCCGCACTGTGCGCCGTACTGCCGCCCCGGCAGGCGGCGGCCTTGCTGGCACCACCCTCGGGCCGGCAGCGCGAGCGCATGGAGACCACGCTGGAATGGCTGCAGCTGCCTGGGCGGGCGATCATCACGCTGGCCGACGCCGCGTATCCGGCCCGTCTGCTCAACATTGCCGACCCACCCTTGTTGCTCTACGTGCGCGGCAATGCGGCGCTGCTGTGCGCGCCGGCGCTGGCGGTGGTCGGCAGCCGGCATGCCACGGCGCAAGGGCGCGAGCACGCGATGCGCTTTTCCGAGGAGCTCAGCCATGCCGGGCTGACCGTCGTCTCCGGGCTGGCGCTGGGCATCGATGCGGCCGCGCATGAGGGCGGTCTGCGGGGTGCCGGATCGACGGTGGCGGTGATCGGGACCGGCTGCGATATCGACTATCCGCCGCGCAATCGGGATCTCGCCGAACGCATCGCACAGGACGGCTGCATCGTCAGCGAATATGCGCTGGGCACGCCGCCGCTGTCGGCCAATTTCCCCAGACGCAACCGGGTGATTTCGGGGCTGGCCCAGGCAGTGCTGGTGGTCGAGGCGGCGGCCCGCTCCGGCTCGTTGATCACGGCGCGCATGGCGGCCGAGCAGGGGCGCGATGTGTTCGCCATTCCCGGCTCCATCCACGCGCCGCTGTCCAAGGGCTGTCACCAGCTCATCCGTCAGGGTGCCAAGCTGGTGGAGACGACGCAGGACATCCTCGAAGAATTGCCACAGCGGCAAGCCGTTGCCGGTACTGCGCCGCCAATAGTGGCACCAGCATTTGTCGCGGCCGGGGCGATGGGCGATGTCGATCCGGCAAGTCTGCAGGTCATGCGCGCCATGGGACATGATCCGGTCGATGTCGACACCCTGGCGCAGCGCTGTGGTCTGGATGCAGCGGCACTGGCAGCAATCTTGCTAGGACTGGAACTGCAGGGCCGCGTAGAAGTGTTACCTGGCGCACATTACCGGTGCGTAGCATGAAGAAATTAATCCCCGCGCTGCCGCAATTCCTGCCATACTGGACTTGGCTGACTTGTACATTCATAACCTTCGCGATAGAGTACGAACATGTTTGATGTCCTCGTTTACCTGTACGAAACCTACTATCGCCCTGATGCCTGCCCCGAACCGGAGGCCCTGGTCAAGAAGTTGTCCGCGATCGGTTTCGAAGAAGATGAAATTTCCCAGGCACTCGGATGGCTGACTGATCTTGAAGTCGCCAATCACGAATTCGCCGACAACTATCCCCGCCAGACCGCCTTCTCCTTCGGTACCCGTATCTACGCGCGCCAGGAAAGTGACGTGCTCGGCGTGGAAGCCATTGGCTTCATCCAGTTCCTGGAATCGGCCAAGATGCTGGACCCGATGCAGCGCGAGATCGTCATCGAACGTGCACTGGCCGCCGGTGAAGCACCCATCACACTGGAAAAGCTCAAGGTGATCGTGCTGATGGTGTTGTGGAGCCAGGGCAAGGAGCCGGACGGCCTGATGTTCGAGGAGCTGTTCCTCGACGAGGACGACACCGAACCGCGCCTGTTGCACTGAGGCAGCTACGGTGGCTTGCCAGCCTGATATTGCAGCGGCTGCAGGGTTGCCATGCTGACAGTGGGCTGACGATAGACATAGCTTATTGCTTCATCCCAAGCTCAATACGCATGAAACTCTGAGACGGCAAGCCCTTGTGCTTGCCGTTTCGTTTGCATCACGCTTATCATTCCCCCGCATTGGCCCGATATTGGCTACTATATAAAAATTCCGTTGTCCACAGGCAACGAAACGCCGGCCGCATGCTCCGCACGCCGCCGCTGCCGGTTTCGACCCTGGGATGGCATGACGTTGTTTCGGAGCGATCCGGCCCCAACTGGGGCTGACCGATCTCCTGGAACACGCCAGCAACCGATCTCTCATTACCGAGACCCATACTTATGAGCAAGACCCTCATCATTGCCGAGAAGCCCTCTGTCGCGAACGACATCGCGAAGACGCTCGGCGGCTTCACCAAGCACGATGAGTATTTCGAATCCGACCAGTACATCCTGTCGTCGGCCGTCGGCCACCTGCTGGAAATCGCAGTCCCCGAGGAATACGACGTCAAGCGCGGCAAGTGGAGCTTCACCCACCTGCCGATGATTCCGCCGCACTTCGCCCTGAACCCCATCGCCAAGACCGAGTCGCGCCTGAAGGTGCTCTCCAAGCTGATCAAGCGCAAGGATGTCACCACCCTCATCAACGCATGTGACGCGGGCCGCGAAGGAGAACTGATCTTCCGCCTGATCGCGCAATACACCAAGGCCAAGCAGCCGGTGAAGCGCCTCTGGCTGCAGTCGATGACGCCGGGCGCCATCCGCGAGGGTTTCTCCCACCTGCGCGATGACGAGGAAATGCTGCCCTTGGCCAATGCGGCGCGCTGCCGCAGCGAGGCCGACTGGCTGATCGGCATCAATGGCACCCGTGCCATGACCGCCTTCAATTCCAAGGAAGGCGGCTTCTACCTCACCACCGTGGGCCGCGTGCAGACGCCGACCCTGTCGATCGTGGTCGAGCGTGAAGAGAAGATCAAGAAGTTCGTCCCCCGCGATTACTGGGAAGTGCACGCCGAGTTCGTCTGCGCCGCCGGCATCTACAAGGGCCGCTGGCTGGACAAGGGCCACAAGAAGGACGAGAACGACCCCGAGAAGCGCCCCGAGCGCCTGTGGAGCCGTGCGGCCGCCGATTCCATCGTGGCCGCCTGCCGCGACAAGCCGGGCAATGTCACCGAGGAATCCAAGCCGACCACGCAGATGTCGCCGGGCCTGTTCGACCTGACCAGCCTGCAGCGAGAAGCCAACTCGCGCTTCGGCTTCTCGGCCAAGAACACCCTGGGCCTGGCCCAGGCGCTGTATGAAAAGCACAAGGTGCTGACCTACCCGCGTACCGATTCGCGCCACCTGCCCGAGGACTACATCAACACGGTCAAGGACACGATGGAGGCGCTGGCGGAGAACAACAACTACCACCAGTTCTCCAAGCAGATCCTCAAGCAAGGCTGGGTCAAGCCCAACAAGCGCATCTTCGACAACACCAAGATCAGCGACCACTTCGCCATCATCCCGACCACCCAGGTGCCCAAGAACCTGTCGGAACCGGAACAGAAGCTCTACGACCTGGTGACGCGCCGCTTCATGGCGGTGTTCTTCCCGCCGGCCGAGTTCCAGGTGACCACCCGCTTCACGGAAGTGTCGGGCCACCAGTTCAAGAGCGAAGGCAAGGTCATGATCAACCCCGGCTGGCTGGCCATCTACGGCAAGCAGGTCGAGGAAGACGACAAGGACAAGGAAGGCGGCGGCAATCTGGTCGCCGTGGCCCAGGGCGAGAAGGTCAAGACCGACAAGGTGACGGCCAACGGTCTGGTCACCAAGCCGCCCGCCCGCTACACGGAAGCCACGCTGCTGTCGGCCATGGAAGGTGCGGGCAAGCTGGTGGATTCGGACGAATTGCGCGAGGCCATGGCCGGCAAGGGCCTGGGTACGCCAGCCACGCGTGCGGCCATCATCGAAGGCCTGCTGAACGAAAAGTACCTGCTGCGCGAAGGCCGCGAGATGATGCCCACCGCCAAGGCCTTCCAGCTGATGACGCTGCTGCACGGCCTGGGTGTGGATGAACTGACCGAACCGGAACTGACCGGCGAGTGGGAACACAAGCTGGCCCAGATGGAGCGCGGCAAGATCAGCCGTGACGAGTTCATGCGCGAGATCGCGCAGATGACCCAGATCATCGTCAAGCGTGCCAAAGAATACGACAACGACACCATTCCCGGCGACTATGCGACCCTGCAGACGCCCTGCCCCAATTGCGGTGGCGTGGTGAAGGAAAACTATCGTCGCTTCGCCTGCACCAAGTGCGAATTCTCGATGAGCAAGGTCCCCGGTGGTCGTCAGTTCGAGATCGCCGAAGTGGAAGAACTGCTGCAGAACCGCACCATCGGCCCGCTGCAGGGTTTCCGCTCGAAGATGGGCCGTCCGTTCGCGGCCATCCTGAAGATTTCGCGCGACGAAGAGATCAAGAACTTCAAGCTGGAATTCGACTTCGGCCAGGATCAGGCCGATGGCGAGGGTGGTGAGCCGGTGGACTTCAGCGAGCAGACCCCGCTGGGCGCCTGCCCCAAGTGCGGCAGTGGCGTCTATGAGATGGGCCTGGCCTATGTCTGCGAAAAGACCGTGGCCAAGCCCAAGGCCTGCGACTTCCGCAGCAGCCGCATCATCCTGCAACAGGAAATCCTGCCCGAGCAGATGGCCAAGCTCTTGAACGACGGCAAGACCGACCTGCTGCCGGGCTTCATCTCGCAGCGTACCCGCCGACCGTTCAAGGCCTTCCTGGTCCGCGGCAAGGACGGCAAGATCAGCTTCGAGTTCGAGGAACGCAAGGCCAAGGCGCCGGCCAAGGGCAAGGCTGCTGCAGCCGAAGCCGGTGATGGTGCGGATGAGGCGGTAGCCAAGCCAGCCGCCAGGAAGACGGCGACCAAGACCACGGCCACCAAGACCAAGGCGGCAGCCAAGCCAGCAGCGGCCAAGAAGCCGGCACTGCGCAAGGCCACCCCGAAGAAGGCAGCAGCACCGGACGCCTGATTTTTGCTGGTCTGAAACGACAAAGCCCTCGCACGTCACAGTGCGAGGGCTTTTGTTTTTTTGCGAACGATTTTTCAGCTACTTTCCGTTCGGACTGAGTAGGCCCGCCAGGGCCGTATCGAAGGCGCTCCATGGACCACCATCCGGCGCGTCTTCGATACGCGGCTGCGCCGCTACTCAGTCCGAACGGGAGGAGGCGGGTTGGCTGGCGCGTGTTCAGTCGCCGTAGACCACCGTCAGCGGCGCATGGTCAGAGAAGCGCTGCTCCTTGTAGATCGCCGCGCTCACTGCCTTGGCGGCAATGCCCGGGGTGGAGACGTGATAATCGATACGCCACCCCACGTTGTTGGCCCAGGCCTGGCCGCGATTGCTCCACCAGGTATAGGCCTCGCCGGTGGTCTCGGGATGCAGGCGGCGGTACACGTCCACCAGGCCCAGCTGGTCGAAGATGCGCGTCATCCAGGCGCGCTCCTCCGGCAGGAAGCCGGAATTCTTCTGGTTGCTCTTCCAGTTCTTCAGGTCGATTTCCTTGTGGGCGATGTTCCAGTCGCCGCAGATGACGACTTCGCGGCCGCTCTTTTCCAGGTCCATCAGGTGCGGCAGGAAGGCTTCCATGAAGCGGAACTTGGCTTCCTGGCGTTCCTCGCTGGACGAGCCCGAGGGTGCGTAGAGCGAAATCACGGTGAGGTCGCCATAGTCGCATTCCACATAGCGGCCTTCGTCATCGAACTCGGTATTGCCGAAGCCGATGCGCACCGAATCCGGCTGGCGGCGGCTGTACACGCCCACGCCCGAGTAGCCTTTTTTCTGGGCATAGTGGAAATGCCCGACATAACCGGCCGGGGCCAGGAATTCATCGGTCATGTCGGCCGCCTGGGCCTTCAGTTCCTGCACGCAGACGAAGTCCGGCGCTTCCTTCTGCAGCCATTCGAAGAAGCCCTTCTTGGCGGCCGAGCGGATTCCGTTGAGGTTGGCGGAGACGATTTTTGGCATGGGATTCCTGTTTGCTTGCTGCGGGAGAGTGTTCGATCAGGCCGGTAGCATAACCGATAGGATGAATCATTTAAAATGGCGGCCTGATGAAGGTTTCGCCACCTCCCCCGCTTTGCCTTGTGGCAAGCAGGCAGGCCGGCCCTTCCGTTTTGACTCTTCCCGGGAAATGCATTGTGAGCAACTTGAGACAGGAATTCATTGAATTCGCGGTGTCGGCCGGCGTGCTGCGCTTTGGCGAATTCGTCACCAAGGCAGGTCGTACCTCGCCTTACTTCTTCAACGCCGGTCTGTTCAGCGAAGGCGCGACGCTGGCCCAGGTGGCGCGTTTCTACGCCCAGACCCTGCAGGATTCCGGCATCGAATATGACATGTTGTTCGGTCCCGCCTACAAGGGCATCACGCTGGCGTCGGCCACCGCCGTGGCGCTGGCCGGCATGGGACGCAACGTGCCGTTCGCCTTCAACCGCAAGGAAGCCAAGGACCACGGCGAAGGCGGCACCATCGTCGGCGCCAAGCTGCAGGGCAAGGTCGTCATCATCGACGACGTGATCTCGGCCGGCACCTCGGTGCGCGAATCGGTGGACATGATCCGCGCCGCCGGCGCCACCCCCTGTGCGGTGCTGATCGCGCTGGACCGCATGGAGCGCTCGGGCAAGGATGGCGCGCTGTCCGAACTGTCGGCCGTGCAGGAAGTGGCGCGCGAATACGGCATGCCGGTCATTTCCATCGGCAACCTGGACGACCTGTTCGAGTACATCTCCACCGGCGGCGATGCGCGCCTGACCCAGCACAAGGATGCCGTGGCGGCCTATCGCACGCGTTACGGTGTCTAAGCTGCGCCAAAAAGCGTCAAAAAACGGAAAAAGGCTGCATCTTCGTTGATGCAGCCTTTTTGTTTTGCGGGCGCCTGATTACAGCGGCTTGATCACACCCGCCACCTGCTGGCGCTGCAGCCGGTCGTCAAGTTCGCCGACCTGGGCGGCCACGGCATTCTCGGTCTGCTCCACCCGATGGTGGATGTCGCGCTGCAATGCGTCCAGGCGCTGCGCCAGCAGGGTCTGCTGTTCGGTCTGGCGGCGCTGCAACTGTTCCAGCTCGGTCTTCAGGTAGCCGCGCAGGTCGTTGAAGCGCGAATGCTCGGCCTGGTCGGCCAGGGTGCGCTGGGCTTCCAGCTGCTTGGTCAGGCGCCGGCTCTCCAGCATCACGCTGGTCTGCAGGGCCAGGATGTAGAGCAGGAAGAAGGCCGTCAGCACGACCACCACCGCCAGCATCACCGCACCCAGCGGCGCCTGGAACTCGGTGTAGATCAGCGAGAGGGTGGTGGTGGCCGTGAAGGCCGTCCAGTTGACGGCGGCGAAGATGGCGACCAGCGCCAGCAGCACGATCAGGAAAACGGTCCGGAATCTCATTGCAGCCTCCTGTTATGTTCTCGGTCATTGGGCAGGCATGACCGTTCAGCACGGCCGGGCCGCAGCGGAACGATAAAAAATCGCTTGTCATGCCGACAAGGTGAACCTTTTGGACTTCCTGGGTAGAGGGGATGTTCCTTGGAGTTGTTCGGCGGAATTAAAAAAGCCGACACATGGTCGGCTTTTTCGGAGGAGTGAAGCGCGCTCAGGCTGCTGCCAGGGCCTTCTCCAGCAGCTGATGCAATTCAGCGAACTGCGGCTCGCCGACATAGCGCTTGATGATGTTGCCGTCCTTGCCGATGACGAAGGTGGTCGGGGTCAGCTTGACGTCGCCGAAGGCCTTGGCCAGCGTATCCTGCGGGTCGAGGGCGACCTTGAAGGGCAGCTTGCGGGTCTCGGTGTAGTTCACCACGTAGTTGGGCGGGTCATAGCTCATGGCCACGGCCACGAAGTCCAGGCCGCGATCCTTGAACTTGTTGTAGGTCTCGATCATCTGCGGCATCTCGCCCACGCAGGTGGTGCAACTGGTGGCCCAGAAGTTGACCATCACCACCTTGCCGCGCAGGTCCTTGAGGGCCACCTGCTGGCCATCGAGCTTGGTGAAGGTGACATCGGGTGCGGCGTTGCCGGCATTGACCTTGAAATAGGCGAAGGCGGCGATGGCGGCCACCCCGACCAGGGCAACCAGCTTGATCATGAGGCCGCGTTTGGGCGCATTTGCCTGTGCTTGCATGGAAAACTCCGCATTCCGGATTCGAGGGAGGGGCCTGGCCCCGGTCACTTATCCGGCCATTATAGACCGCGCCGCCCGATCCTGCGGGCTGCGCCCCAATTGGAAACCGCCGGACGGGCCGGCGGTTTGACTTGCATCAGAGGCGATCAGCGACGACAGGTCAGCTGGTGGACTTGTTCTCGCTGGCCGGCTTGCGCTGGTAGTCCTTCAGTTCTTCTTCGCTGATGTACTCGAACAGCGTGACGACCTTGGTCACATCCGACACGCCGCTGGCGATCTGGGCGGCGCGCTGGCCTTCGCGCTGGGTCACGCGGCCCATCATGTAGACGATGCCGCGCTCGGTCGTGATCTTGAAGGCGCTGGAATAGAGCGACTTGTCATCCACCAGGCTGGCCAGCACCTTGCTGGTGATGAGCGCATCGCTGGAGCGCGAGCCGAAGCTGGAGGACGGGCCGACCTGCAACTCGTTGTACACCGTATCGACGTTCTGCAGGGCCTTGATCTCGCGTTCGGCGGCGGCCTTGGACGCTTCGTCAGGCACTTCGCCGGACAGCAGCACCTTGCGGTTGAAGGACGTCACGTTGACGTGGGAACCGGAGGCCACCACTTCGGGAATGCGGGCTTCGCCCTTGACCACGATCGACTTGTCCTCCGTCTGCGCGCCCAGGGTACGGCGGTCGGTGGCGGCGAAGGTGGTGGCCAGCGCACCGCCGGCCAATACCGCGAAACAACCCTGCAGGCTCAGGGCCAGCATGCCGCCCAATGCGACTGCCGCCAGCGGGCGGCGCAGCCGTGTGAACAACGATCGTGCATCACTCATTCGCATCATCTCCAAAAAGCGCGACGTCGATACCGTCGCAAATGCAGTGCAGGGACACCAGATGTACTTCCTGGATGCGCGCGGTGCGGTCATGCGGCACACAGATATGGACATCGGCATCGGTCAGGATCTTGCCGATCTTGCCGCCGCCCTTGCCGGTCAGCGCCACCACGCGCATGTCGCGCTCGTGGGCCACTTCAATGGCGGCCAGGATATTGCCCGAATTGCCCGAGGTCGAGAAAGCCAGCAGGATGTCACCCGCCTGGCCGAAGGCCTGGACCTGCTTCGAGAAGATTTCCTGGTAGCTGTAATCGTTGCCCACCGCGGTCAGGATGGAGGTGTCGGTGGTCAGGGCCATGGCCGGCAGGGGCAGGCGCTCGCGTTCGAACCGTCCCACCAGTTCGGCCGCGAAGTGCTGGCTGTCGGCTGCCGATCCGCCATTGCCGCAGGCAAGAATCTTGTTGCCATTCGACAGTGCGGTGAACATAAGTTCAATCGCCTGTTCGATCGGTTGCGCCAGTACGCTGGCTGCCTTCATCTTCAGGTCGGCGCTTTCCTGGAAATGGGCGAGGATACGGGGATTTGTCATAGTGGCTGCGATTATAGAGGACTTGAACGGCGCCAAGCCCGGGCAATTGGTAAAGAGAAGTTTCCGCAATACGGTGGCACATGATACGCCAGCGTCGGCCGGTTGCAGCAAACCGGGCTCAGGCCTCGATGACGTTGCGCAGCCACTGCAACTGGCCGCCTTCGACCGCGATCACGTCGAAACGGCAGGCCGGCAGCTCCCGCTGGCCTTGCAGCCAGACCTGGGCCGCCAGCAGCAGGCGTCGCTGCTTGGCCGACGTGATGCTGGCCGCCGCGCCACCGAAGGCCGCACTGGCGCGCGATCGCACTTCCACGAAGACCACCGTGGCACCGTCCCGCAGGATCAGGTCGATTTCGCCGCCCTTGCAGCGGAAATTGCGTTCCACCAGGCGCAGGCCCTGGCGTTGCAGATGGTCCAGGGCCTGGTCCTCGGCGGCGTCGCCGGTACGCTGGCGTGCGGTCCGCCGCAACAGGTCGCGCAGGGCCATGGCGGCGTCAGTACTGGTCCGCCATCGGCACTGGCCAGCCGTCCTGATAGACCGCCTGGGTCTCCTGGCGCTGGAAATAGGTGGTGCCGCCGCCGATCATGTTCACCGTCAGGCGTCCGGTGACGCCATCGATATCGAAGCCCGATTGCCTCTGCGCGATACCGTAGGCGACCCGGTAGGCATCGATGCCCAGTGCATACAGGCGCGCCAGGTCCGGGCTGGGACGTTCATTGTCGTTGACCGCCGGGCGCGGATAGCGCGCCACTGCCACGTTGTCGGGCTGCAGTTGCCAGGGGATGTCGACCAGGCGTACCCCATCCAGCTCGGGCAGCTTGTCGTTGGGGTTGTCACGTTTGAGGGTGTAGGGATTGATCTGCGAGGTGCCGTACAGCGGCAACTCGTTGCCCACGGCGCTACGGAGTTGCACGGTCTGCGCGGCATCCAGGGCGACGAAGATCAGGGCTGGTTTTTCCTGCTCCACGCGCTTGGCCAGTTGCGCCAGGCCCGGTGCCGAGAGAGCATTGGCGGGGGTGCTCAGTTCCAGCGTCTCGACCTGCAGGCCGAGCTGGCGGGCACGCAGCTGGAAGGAACGGGCGGCGCGCTTTTGCCAGGCGGTGTTGGTCGAGATGGCGAAGATCTTGCCCGGCGCCTTTTCCTTTTCCACCCAGTTGGCTACCTGGCGTGCCTCTTCGTCGATGGACAGGCCTACGGCCAGCATCTGCGCCGGCAGTTGCAGGTCGGCCTCGCCATTCATGTCTGGCTGGGCCAGGGCGACGGTGGGCTTGCTCACGCGACCGCTCTGGGCCACGGCGGTGACGGCGCTGCGCGAGAGCGGGCCGACCACGATGTCGTACTTGCCGGACGCTTCATCATAGGCGCGCTGCATGTCCGGGGCCGAATCACCGGTCTCGACGATGGCCAGCTGGATGTTTTCCTTCTGGCGCGAATAGGCCGTCAGGAAGCCGGTGCGCACGGCATCTGCAGCGGCCCCGAAGGCGCCGGTACGCGAGGGCAGCAGCAAGGCCATACGGATCGGGGCGGCGGCTGGTGGTGCCATGGATGGGCCGTTGGCGGCCGACTGCATCTCCGGTGAGGTCCCCGGCGGCAGCGCCAGCGGGGCCGGGTCGGAGGTGGCCGAGGGCAGCCCAGGGGTAGCGGCCTGCGCCAGCAGAGGTACACTGTCGGCTGCTGCGGCCGGCAGCGCCACCATCCAGGGGGCCAGCAAACCGGCCAGCAGGGCCGCGCATGCGGTCATTTTCTTCGAACCTGTGAACATCCCGCCTCCTCCAATGAATCAGAATTCCAGCGTAGCTGCCTCCATCCTGCAGGATGCCGCCCAGCAAACCTATCCGGTGTCGGCATTATATGTGCTGGCCACGCCCATCGGGAATGTCTGCGACATCAGCCTGCGCGGCCTGCATCTGCTGGGCATCGCCGATGCGGTGGCCTGCGAGGATACGCGCAACACCAGCCAGTTGCTGCAGCGCTATGGCCTGTCGCGCCCCTTGCTGGCCACCCACGAACACAACGAGCGCGAAGCCGCCGACAAGATCATCGAGCGCCTGCGTGCCGGGCAGCGGGTGGCATTGGTGTCGGACGCCGGTACGCCTGCCATCTCCGACCCCGGTGCCAAGGTGGTTGACGCGGTGCGGGCCGCCGGGTTCCGGGTGATTCCCTTGCCCGGGGCATCGGCGGCGATCACCGCGCTGTCGGCCGCGGGCCTGACCGACGCGCGCTTCCATTTCGTGGGCTTCTTGCCCAGCAAGACCCGCCAGCGCGAGACCGCCCTGCAGGAGCTCACCGCCGTGCAGGCGGCGCTGGTGTTCTATGAAGCTCCGCACCGCATCGTCGAGACCGTGCAGTCCATGCTGCAGGTGTTCGGCCCGCAGCGCCAGGTGGTGCTGGCGCGCGAGCTGACCAAGCTGTTCGAGGATATCCATCGCTGCCCGTTGGGCGAGGCACCGGCCTGGCTGGAGCAGGACGCCAACCGCCAGCGCGGCGAGTTCGTGGTCTTGCTGGAAGGGGCGCCGCCGGCCGGTGACGAGGATGCCGAGGGCGAGCGCGTCCTGCGCATCCTGCTGGAAGAGCTCCCGCTGAAGCAGGCCGCCGCCCTGGCCGCGCAGATCACCGGCCAGAAGAAGAACGCCCTGTATGAACGCGCCCTGCAACTGAGGCAGGACGCGCAAGCGGATGATCAGGAAGGGGAGTGAAGCTGCCCTGGCAGGGCGGCCGCCCTAGCGCTCCACGATGAAGGGTGTGCCGGCACTGCGCTGGCGCACCAGCATGGCCGCATTCTGGGCCGCCGGCCGGGTCGGATAGGGACCGGCATACAGGCGATACAAGCCGTTGACCTGCACCGCCTGCATGCTGTCGACGATACCGGAGAGGCTGGGCAGCAGCTTGTCGCGCGCCACCAGCGCATTGGCTTCTTGCGAATAGGCGCCGAACTGAAGGTAATAACCCGCCGTCAGCGGTACCGCCTGCGGCATCGCCGGGGAGGGTGCCGAACCGCTGGCCACGGCGTTGATGATGCCGCCGCCACCGGCCAGGCCCGCGCCACTGGCCGCACTGCTGGTGCTGGCATTGATCGGCTGCACTGCTGCCACGGTGGGCTGGGGCGGCAGGCCTTGTGCGCTCACGGTATTGATTTCGACCGCGCCGGTGGAAACGCCGGCGCCATTGTCGGCGGCCCGGTTGATCGGATCGGCGACCGCCAGCGTGCTGCCATTGCGGCGCGCATCGGCCATCCGCTGTGCTTCTTCTGGCAGGATGCGTTCGACTTCCAGCTCACTGCTGCCGCTGCCCAGATAACCCAGTTTCAGTGCGGCCGTGTAGGACAGGTCGATGATGCGGCTGGAGTGGAAGGGGCCGCGATCATTGATGCGCACGATGACCTGCTTGCCAGTCTTCAGATTGGTGACCCGCGCATAGGAAGGAATGGGCAGCGTGGGGTGCGCGGCCGTCATCTTGTACATGTCGTAGAGCTCGCCCGAGGACGTCTTCTGGCCATGGAATTTCTTGCCGTACCAGCTGCCGATGCCGCGCTGGATGAAAGGCTGGTTGCTGTCCGTAATGGGCACGTAGGTCTTGCCGAACACGGCATAGGGCCGGCTGGCCGCCCGCGAGACCGGCTCCACCTGCGGTTCGGCGTCGGCCACGTCGAGCAGGCCGTCGGGGATGTGGTCGCCCGGGCCATCGTCCTTGTAGTAGCCGCCGCGTCCCGAGCCTGCTGCCGGCAGTGCCGGAACGTTGGCCGGACGGCTGCTGCCGGCCTTGACCGGTGTCGAGGGCGCCTGCGCGGTCTGGCGCGGCGCCTGCTGGGTAGTGCCGCAGGCCGCCAGCAACAGCGGCAGCAGCAAGGCGCCCCAGCGCAGGGCCTGGCCCCAGGGGGCGAGGCGGTGGTGATGTTCTAGAGTGGGTGTTCCCATAGCCTGTCCTTGGTCAACAGTCGATGCGCCGGGCCTGGTGATGCCTGTCCCGGCCGGAATGTTCGCAACGATACCAGAGTGCAATGCACCGAGGCTGACAACTCGTCAGTGCTGCAAGTTCACGGATCTTGCCGGACTTGTCCCCTGGACAAGGGCATCCATGCGGCCCGCTCAGCTCTGGACCAGCTTGCGATGGCGCTGGATGCTCATGAGGATGCCCGCTCCCAGCCCCAGCGTCACCAGAGCCGTACCGCCATAGCTCATGAAGGGCAGCGGCACCCCCACCACCGGCAGGATGCCGCTGACCATGCCCATGTTCACGAAGGCATAGGTGAAGAAGATCATCGTGATGGCCCCGCCCAGCAGACGCGTGAAGAGCGTCGGGGCATTGGCGGTGATCATCAGTCCGCGCCCGATCAGCAGCAGGTACAGCACCAGCAGGACGACATTGCCGATCAGCCCGAACTCTTCGGAATAGACCGAGAAGATGAAGTCGGTGGTCCGTTCGGGGATGAATTCCAGGTGCGTCTGCGTCCCCATCAGCCAGCCCTTGCCGCTCACCCCGCCGGAGCCGATGGCGATGGTGGACTGGATGATGTGGAAGCCCTTGCCCAGCGGGTCCGAGGTCGGGTCGATGAGCATCATCACCCGCTGGCGCTGGTAATCGTGCATGAAGGACCACACTACCGGCAGGCTGGCCGCACCGGCCACGAACAGGCCCAGCAGGATCTTCCACGGCAGTCCGGCGAAGAAGATCACGTAGAAGCCCGCCGCCAGCACCAAGAGGCCAGTCCCCAGGTCGGGCTGGCGGATGATCAGGAAGCCCGGGATCAGCAGCAGGATCGCCGCCACCACGAAGGCATCCCAGCGCAGCATGCTTTCGCGCTTCTGGAAATACCAGGCCAGCATCAGCGGCATGGCGATCTTCATGATTTCCGAGGGCTGCACCACCATGCCGATATTGAGCCAGCGACGTGAACCCTTCTTGATGATGCCGAACAGCGCCACCGCGATCAGCAGCGTCACCCCCACCGTATAGACCGGCACCGCCAGCCGCAGCAGCAGTTGCGGCGAGACGTTGGCCGCAGCCCACATGACGATGAAGGCCACCAGGATATTGCGCAACTGGTCCTCGACCCGGCCAGGGAAGTTCATCCCTGCCGAATACAGGGTGACGATGCCTACCGACAGGATCAGGAAGACGATCAGCGACAGCGCGCCGTCGAACACCGTCAGGTGCGGCTTGATGATTTGCCAAAGGGGCGGACGTTGCAGGCTCATGCCGGCTCCTGGTGCTTGCTGCGTTGTTGCGATGTCAGACCTTGCGCGCCGGTGGAACCCGCGCGCAGGCGTAGGGTGCCAAGGCGACCCGGTTTCATTCCTGCACGTCCGGCTGGACCGTGGGCGTATTGCTGCCGCCGCTGTCCTCGGAGACGGGACCCTCGACCGGGGTATCCGGGCTCACCGCCTCGGGTGCGACCGACTTGATCGGCTCATTGGGACGCTTGCCCAGCATGAAGTAATCCATGGCCTTGCGCACCAGCGGTGCGGCCACGCCGGCACCCCAGCCGCCGTTCTCGACCACCGCCGCAATCGCGATGCGCGGCGCGTCGGCCGGCGCAAAGCCGATGTACAGGCCGTTGTCGTGATAGATGCGGGAGAGCTTCTTCGAATCATACTTCTGGTTCTTGGCGATGTTGACCACCTGCGCCGTACCGGTCTTGCCGCCCGAGTCGTAGGGGGCGCCACGGAAGGCGGCCGCGCCGGTGCCTTCCTTGACCACGCCGACCATGGCGCGCTTGATGAAGTCGATGTTTTCCTGCTTCAGCGGGATCCGGTAGCTTTCCTTGGGCACGGTCTCGGTGCGCTCGTGGGTCACGCCATCCTCGATGATCTTGACCAGGTGGGGCTTCATCACCACGCCATTGTTGGCCAGGATGGCCGTGGCCTGGGCCATCTGCAGCGGCGTGAAGCTGTTGTAGCCCTGGCCGATGCCCAGCGACACCGTATCGCCGGCGATCCAGCGTTTCTGCTCGGGTTTGCGGAAGGCGTTGCGCTTCCACTCGGTGGAGGGCAGGATGCCGCGCTTCTCGTGTTCCAGGTCGATGCCGGTGATCTGGCCGAAGCCGAAGGGCTTCATGAAGTCATGGATGGCGTTGACCCCCATGTCGTTGGCCAGCATGTAGTAGTAGGTGTCGCAGGAGATCACCACCGAGCGATACATGTCGACCACGCCATGGCCGCCTTCCTTGTCATCGCGGAAACGGTGGTTGCCCAGGATGAAATAGCCCGGGTCGCGGATGGCGTCCTGTGGGCGACGGCGGCCCAGCTCCAGCGCGGCTAGCGCCATGAATGGCTTGTAGGTCGAACCGGGCGAATAGACCCCCGACAGCGGGCGGTTCAGCAGCGGCCGGTCGGGCGACTTGTTGAGCTCGTCCCAGCTTTGCTGGTCGATGCCTTCCACGAACAGGTTGGGATCGTAGGAGGGCTGCGAGACGTAGGCCAGGATGTCGCCGGTGGCCGGGTTGATCGCCACCAGCGCGCCCTTCTGGTCGCCGAAGGCCTCCTCCACCACCTTCTGCAGCTCGATGTCGATGGACAGGATCAGGTTCTTGCCGGGCGTGGCCGGGGTGCGCGAGAGCGAGCGCACCGCCCGCCCACTGGCCGAGATTTCCACTTCCTCGTAGCCGGTGGTGCCGTGCAGCTGGCTTTCGTAGCTTTTTTCCAGGCCTTCCTTGCCGATGTAGTCGGTGCCGTTGTAGTTGGCTTCATCGTCGGAGTCGGCGATGCGCTCGGCATCGCGCTGGCTGATGCGGCCGATGTAGCCGATCACGTGGGCAGCAGTCTTGCCGTACGGATACTGACGGAACAGGCGGGCCTGCACCTCCACCCCGGGAAAGCGATAGCGCTGGGCCGTGAACTTGGCCACTTCCTCGTCGGTCAGGCGGGTGCGGATGGGCACGCTTTCGAAGTTCTTGGACTCTTCCTGCAGGCGGCGGAAGCGACGCCGGTCGCGCGGCTGGATTTCCACGATCGTGCCCAGCTCGTCGATCAGGTCATCGATGTTGGTCTTGATCTTGGAGGGGGTGATTTCCAGCGTGTAGGCCGAATAGTTGCGTGCCAGCACTACACCGTTGCGGTCCAGGATCAGGCCGCGATTGGGCACGATGGGCACCACCGAAATGCGGTTTTCCTCGGCCTGGGCGGCGTAGGCATCGTGGCGCACCACCTGCAGCCACAGGAAACGCGCCAGCAGCAGGCTGAAGCAGACCAGCACCAGCACGCTGGCCGCCAGCAGGCGCATGCGGAACAGCCTCAGCTCATGCGCGGTATTCTTGAATTCGGTCATGCTGCTTGCACCTGGCCCCTCAGATGGGGCGATTCTCGTCGCGATTCACGGCGCGGCGCTGCGGCGCCAGCAGCAGCAGGCTGACCACCGGCCACAGCAGGGCCGACACCAGACTCTCGCTGAAGTAGAACCAGTCCGGCGACTTGCCGGTGACCAGCAGCTGGATCACCAGCTGCACCGCCTGTGCCAGCAGCATCAGCGGCAGCACGTGCAGCGCCTGCGTGCGCAGCGGGAACCACAGCACCCGGCGGTGGATCATGATGGCGAAGTAGGACAGCAGGGTATAGGCCAGCGCGTTCTCGCCCAGCAGGGTGGCTTCGTTGACGTCCATCAGCAGGCCCATCAGGAAGGCCACGCTGATGCCGACCTTGCGCGGCTGGTGGATGTTCCAGAACACCAGTGCCAACGCCACGAAGTCGGGCACGCCCACCATCTGCCCCCAGGGCATGAGGTTGAGCACGAAGGCCACGATCAGGCTGAACGCGATGAACAGCGGACTGGCCGGCAGGAGGATGTATTGATTGTTCATCGTGCGGGTTCCTTGGCAGCCGGCTTGGCGCCGGTGGGCGCGGCAGGGGTGGCGGCAGCGGCCGGGGCGGCAGGCTTGGCCGGCGCGGTGGCATCGGCGCTGCCCTTGCGTTCCTCGGTCGCCTTGTCCTTGGGCGTGGCATTGGCCTCGTCGGCGCTGTTGTCGCGGGTACTGTCACGCAAGCGACGCTTGAACAGCTTGGCCGATTTTTCGTCGATGACGTCCGGTTCCGGGCGCGGCGGCAGGTTCTTTTCCACCAGCAGGATCAGCAGCTGGCGATGGCGGTCGATACCGGCCAGGGGGCGGCAGACGATGCGGGCAAAGGAATCGGCCGAGCGCGTCTCCACCAGCGCCACGCTGGCCACCGACAGGCCCGGCGGATAGACGCCGTCGATGCCCGAGGTCACCAGCACGTCACCCTTCTGGATATCGGCATTGGCCGGCATGAAGCGCAGATCCAGCGCGCCGGTCTGGCCACGGCCGTAGGCCACGCTGCGCAGGCCATTGCGCAGGACCTGGACCGGGATGGCCTGGTCCTTGTCGGTCAGCAGCGTGACCTCCGAGGTGAACGGGAACACCCGCGTTACCTGGCCCACGATGCCGACCTCGTCGATCACCGGCTGGCCCGCCGTCACGCCCTGCTGTGAACCGCGGTTGAGGATGATCTTGCGGGTAAACGGGTCGCGGGCGTCGTACAGGATTTCGCCGACGATGGACTTGACCGGCACCTTCTGCTGCATGTCCAGGAGCTTGCGCAACTGGGCGTTTTCCGCCGCCAGCAGGCGCTCCTGCTGCATCAGCTGGGCATTGACGATCTGTTGCTGGCGCAGCTCGTGGTTTTCCCGCTGCAGCGAGGTCATCGAGGAAAAGTAGTCGCTCGAATTGGTGATGGCATCGCGCGGGATCATGGCCACCGTCTGGAACGGATAGAGCGCGGTGCCCAGCGCCTGGCGCAGCGTACCCAGTACGTGCATGCGGGCGTCGACCACCAGCATCACGACCGACAGCAATGCGAAGACGGTCACGCGCACCCGGGCCGAGGCGCCCTGCTTGAAGAGTGGTGGGATTTCCATGGCGTCAGGCCGCCGGCAGGGCCGCGTGGCGCGGCCGTCTGCAGGCGGAGAACTCACTTCCTGCGTCGAAGACGATAACAAAAAGGGGAGCCGAGGCGTTCACCCGACCCAGCGCCAGCCGTGCCTGCCCCGGATGCGCACATGGGGTGCGCAAGGCGTGACAAGTCGGTGTGGACTGCGTCATATCGAACGTATCGGTTCCCCGCTCATCCGGCGGTACATCGCCGCCGGTTCGTGCTGATACTGCCAGTGGCCGGCCGGGCCTGAAACTGCCGGGCCGGCCGTGGGTCATGCCGGATTACTCGGCCGAGAAGATCGAACCCAGCTTGTCCATGCGGTCCAGCGCCATGCCCGAGCCGCGCACCACGCAGGTCAGCGGGTCTTCGGCGACGATCACCGGCAGGCCGGTTTCTTCCATCAGCAGGCGATCCAGGTCGCGCAGCAGCGCGCCGCCGCCGGTGAGCATCATGCCCTTTTCGGCGATGTCGGCGCCCAGTTCCGGCGGCGTCTGTTCCAGCGCGTTCTTCACGGCCGAAACGATGTTGTTCAGCGGATCGGTCAGGGCTTCCAGGATTTCATTGCTGGAAATGGTGAAGGAGCGCGGGATACCTTCGGACAGGTTGCGGCCCTTGACTTCCATTTCCTTGACTTCCGAACCCGGGAAGGCCGAGCCGATTTCCTTCTTGATCGCTTCGGCGGTCTGTTCGCCGATCAGCATGCCGTAGTTGCGGCGGATGTAGTTGACGATGGCTTCGTCGAACTTGTCGCCACCCACACGTACCGAACCCTTGTAGACCATGCCGCCCAGCGAGATGATGCCCACTTCCGTGGTGCCGCCGCCGATGTCCACCACCATCGAACCGGTGGCGTCGGAGACCGGCAGGCCCGAGCCGATGGCCGCGGCCATCGGTTCCTCGATCAGGTAGACCTGGGATGCGCCGGCGCCCAGCGCCGATTCACGGATGGCGCGGCGTTCCACCTGGGTCGAACCGCAGGGCACGCAGATGATGATGCGGGGGGAGGGGCGGAACAGCTTGGAGTCGTGCACCATGCGGATGAACTGCTTCAACATCTGCTCGGTGACGGTGAAATCGGCGATCACGCCGTCCTTCATCGGGCGGATCGCCTCGATGTTGCCGGGCACCTTGCCCAGCATCTGCTTTGCTTCCTTGCCGACTGCCTGGATGGTCTTCTTGCCGTTGGGGCCGCCTTGCTGGCGGATCGCCACGACCGAAGGCTCGTCCAGCACGATGCCATGGCCGCGCGCGTAGATCAGCGTGTTCGCGGTACCCAGGTCGATCGCCAGATCGTTAGAAAAGTAACTGCGGAGAAATCCAAACATGAGTTGTCCTGATGCGCCCGCCATGGGGCGCCTAGCTTTTTGATAGGGGGAGGTGTCCGTTCATGCTGCGGCGACGCGAAAATCAGGCGCCTGCAAGGCATTAATCCGACATTCTACCTTATAATTCCAGAGAAACCAGCAAGCCGGACCGCCAAAAATATCCGCATCGCGAGACCTTCCGACCGCCATCTGGCGCGGGTTTGCCGTTTTTCATGCGATACATGCCATGACCCGGCCGGGTCGCCGCGCAAGCGCACTCGCCGACGTTGCCGAGGCCCGGAAAACCGCTCCTGGCCCCACTGGCTGCGGGTCTTCCAATTTCAACATCATGCGGCGCGCCCGGCGCGTCCTTTCGACCATGTCACTAGCCCTTTCCGACGTCAAACGCATCGCCAACCTGTCCCGACTGGAGCTCACCGAGGCCCAGGCCGGTGAAACGCTGGAAAAGCTCAATGGCATCTTTGCCCTGGTGGAGCAGATGAAGGCCATCGACACCTCCGGCGTGGAGCCGCTGTCGCACCCGATCGCCGCCATCGAGCCGATGCTGGCGCTGCGCCTGCGCGAGGACGCGGTCACCGAGTCCAATCGTCGCGAGGACTACCAGCAGCCGGCACCGGCCACCCAGGATGGCCTGTACCTGGTACCCAAGGTGATCGAATAAGCCCGGCGCACAACCGCACTCAGCGCCCTCACCGAACCTGACCGTTCCCGGCCCAGCCGGCCCGCAAGACCGCAGCGTAACCAATTCCATGCACAAGCTCACCCTCAAAGAACTGTCCGCGCAACTGCAAGCGCGCAAGATTTCCGCCACCGAACTGGCGACCCTGTTCCTGGACCGCATCGAGGCCAGTGACCTCAATGCCTTCCTGCATGTGGATCGCGCCCTGACGCTGGCCCAGGCGCAGGCCGCCGATGCCCGCCTGGCGGGCAATGAGGCCGGCCCCCTGACCGGCATCCCGATCGCCCACAAGGATATCTTCGTCACCCGCAACTGGCGCACCACGGCCGGTTCGCGCATGCTGCAGGACTACGTGAGCCCCTTCGACGCAACCGTGGTGGAACAGTTCAACGCCGCCGGCACCGTCACCCTGGGCAAGCTCAACTGTGACGAGTTCGCCATGGGCTCCAGCAACGAGAACTCCTTCTACGGCCCGGTGAAGAACCCCTGGGACAAGACCGCCATCCCGGGCGGCTCCTCGGGCGGCTCGGCCGCTGCCGTGGCCGCGCGCCTGGCGCCGGCCGCCACCGCCACCGATACCGGCGGCTCGATCCGCCAGCCGGCCTCGCTGTGCGGCGTCACCGGCATCAAGCCGACCTATGGCAGCGTCTCGCGCTACGGCATGATCGCCTTCGCCTCCTCGCTGGACCAAGGCGGCCCGATCGCCAAGACCGCCGAGGATTGCGGCCTGTTGTTGAACGCCATGACCGGCTTCGACGAGCGTGATTCCACCAGCCTGCAGCGCCCCAAGGAAGACTTCACCCGTTCGCTGAACCAGAGCCTGCAAGGCCTGCGCATCGGCGTGCCCAAGGAATTCTTCGGCGCCGGCCTGGCTGCTGACGTGGAAGCGGCCGTACGCGGCGCGCTGGCCGAATTCGAAAAGCTCGGTGCCACCCTGGTCGATATCTCCCTGCCCAAGACCGAACTGTCGATCCCCGTGTATTACGTGATCGCCCCGGCCGAGGCCTCGTCCAACCTGTCGCGCTTCGACGGCGTGCGCTACGGCCACCGTGCCGCCGACTACAAGGACCTGGCCGACATGTACAAGAAGTCGCGCGCCGAAGGCTTCGGCGAAGAGGTCAAGCGCCGCATCCTGGTGGGCTCCTACGTGCTTTCGCACGGTTACTACGACGCCTACTACCTGCAGGCCCAGAAGATCCGCCGCCTGATCGCCCAGGACTTCCAGAGCGCCCTGGCCGGCCCGGATCGCCAGTGCGACGTCATCATGGGCCCGGTCTCGCCCACCGTCGCCTGGGACCTCGGCGACAAGGCCGACGACCCGGTGGCCAACTACCTGGCCGACATCTTCACGCTCTCCACCAGCCTGGCCGGCCTGCCGGGCATGTCGATTCCCTGCGGCTTCGGTCAGGGCGAAAAGAACGGCAAGCGTCCGGTCGGCCTGCAGATCATCGGCAACTACTTCGACGAAGCGCGCCTCTTGAACGTGGCGCACCAGTTCCAGCAGGCCACTGACTGGCACCTGCGCGAACCGGCCTGATCACCTGGCCCTCGTCACCAACAACAGAATTCGCAAGGACAACATCATGCAGTGGGAAGTCGTCATCGGTCTGGAAACGCACACGCAGCTTTCGACCCAATCCAAGATCTTCAGCGGCAGCTCGACCCGCTTCGGCGCCGAGCCCAACACCCAGGCCAGCCCGGTGGACCTGGCCTTGCCCGGCGTGCTGCCGGTCCTGAACAAGGGCGCCGTGGAACGCGCCATCCAGTTCGGCCTGGCCATCGGCGCCACCATCGCGCCGCGCTCGGTGTTCGCGCGAAAGAACTACTTCTACCCTGACCTGCCCAAGGGCTACCAGATCAGCCAGTTCGAAATCCCCGTGGTCCAGGGTGGCACCATGTCGTTTGCCGTCGAGAAGGACGGCAAGACCGAGATCAAGACCATCAACCTGACCCGCGCCCACCTGGAAGAAGACGCCGGCAAGTCCCTGCACGAGGACTACCAGGGCATGACCGGCATCGACCTGAACCGCGCCGGCACGCCGCTGCTGGAAATCGTCACCGAACCCGAAATGCGCAGCGCCGCCGAAGCCGTCGGCTACGCCAAGGCCCTGCACTCGCTGGTGGTGTGGCTGGGCATCTGCGACGGCAACATGCAGGAAGGCTCCTTCCGCTGTGACGCCAACGTCTCCGTGCGCCCGGTCGGCCAGAAGGAATTCGGCACCCGCTGCGAAATCAAGAACCTGAACTCCTTCCGCTTCCTGGAAGAGGCCATCAACTACGAAGTGCGTCGCCAGATCGAGCTGATCGAAGACGGCGGCACCGTGGTCCAGGAAACCCGCCTCTACGATCCGGACAAGAAGGAAACCCGCTCCATGCGCAGCAAGGAAGACGCGCAGGATTACCGCTACTTCCCCGACCCCGACCTGCCGCCGCTGGCCATCTCGCAGGAGTGGATCGACCGCGTCAAGACCACCATGCCGGAGCTGCCTGCCGCCATGCGCGAGCGTTTCGTGGCCGACTATGCCCTACCCGAATACGATGCCATGGTGCTGACCCAGTCCAAGGGCATGGCCTCCTACTTCGAAGCCGTGGTCGCCGCCGCCGGGAAGGATCAGTCCAAGCCGGCCGCCAACTGGCTCATGGGCGACGTCGCCTCGACCCTGAACCGCGAAGACACCGACATCGCCGACGCCCCCGTCAAGGCCGCGCAACTGGCCCTGCTGCTCAAGCGCATCGCCGACGGCACCATCTCCAACAAGATCGCCAAGGAAGTCTTCGCCGGCATGTGGGAAGCGCCGTCCGACAAGGACAGCCTGGCCGACGACATCATCGAGGCCAAGGGCCTGAAGCAGATTTCCGACAGCGGCGCGCTGGAAGCCATCGTCGAGCAGGTGCTGGCCGCCAACGAAAAGTCGGTCGCCGAATTCCGTGCCGGCAAGGAGCAGGCCATCAACGCCCTGATCGGCCAGGCCATGAAGGCCACCCGTGGCAAGGCCAACCCGGCGCAGCTGACCGAATTGCTGCGCAAGAAGCTGGCAGGCTGATCCTTCCGCACTGCGCTGCCCATGAACGAACCCCACCCCTGGCAACAGGCGTTGAACTGCACCCCAAAAGTTGGACATAAATCCAACCTTGAACTGCACCCCAAAAGTTGGACATAAATCCAACCTTTGGGGTGTTTTTTATGGCGAAGTACGATGTGAAGTTCAAGCAGGAAGTAGTGCAGAAATATCTGGCGGGAGGCAGTGCCAGAGGGCTTGCCAAGGAATATAGGCTGGACCACAGCGTAGTTCGGCGGTGGGTCCGGAGCT